>NZ_JABEBY010000015.1:0-86506 GCF_046719765.1 Halonotius sp. F2-221B | reverse complement strand
GTGACGCTCGTATCAAGCTACAGCAGCTGTATCCAGTTGAGCCGAGGAACTAGTCAGACCACATCTGAACCTACACTCAGGGCGATCCAGAAGCGCGCTGGCATCGAACGGTTTGAGGTCGATTTCGAGCAGATTGACGAACGCGCGGTTCTCCTGGTGGGAGATATCGCCGCTGTAGAGGATGTGTCGCTCGTCGATCCCGGCGTCGGCGGCGATCCGGCCCAAGGCGAGCGCGCTGGCGAGACAGTCCGGATCGGGGTTGTTGTGGCAGACGATGTTGAGTTCGCTGCCATCGGAAAGCATCTGGTGGAGGTCGTGGACGGAACTCATTGGTTCGTTTTCCGGTGCTACACACTTAGGAATAGGCAGCGTTCTACCGAGTCACCAGGGCAACGTATTTTGAGTTGCCGCCTGAACCGCGATCTATGCCCCGCAAGATCGAGCGTGAGACAACGCTTACTGAGCAGTTCTCGGTGACTATTCCGCCTGCGGTGCGACGCGAGGTTGGCGTCAAACCCGGCGACATGATTCGCTGGCAGGTCGATGACGACGGCTCGCTCTCGGTCGAACACCGCCGGCAGCAGTACGGCGCGTTCGATGATCTGAACGCAGTCGATATCGGCGAGTCAACCGATGTAGCCGACGAGATGGATACCGAAATCGTCGATTTCGACTAACGGATTCTCTCTCAAAACGCTACTGCGATCCGTTCTCCCTCTCTATCCGCGTTCCGTCAGGCCGCTTTTGGCCCTCGGAATCGTGGACGACGACGCCGTCGACATCGCGCGACTCGTAGTTTTCCCGCACGGCGATTGCCTCCTCGATCTCGCGGATCGCTCGCTCCTTGAGCGCGGCGGCCAACTCCTCGGCCTCTTCGCGTGAAATATCGCGGCCGAGGCCTTCGCACTCGTGAGCGCGAACCATGCCTTCGGCGTCAACCGCTTCGCCCATCGGCTGGCTCGTCCCGCCGAGGGCGACGCTGAAGGGGTACGTCTTGCAGATCAGCGGGCGGTCGTCGTGGACGCCGCAGTGACCGGTGCCGTCCTCGCTCTCCTCGTAGAACGTGCAGTCGCCGCAGGCGTCGGTCTGGAGGGCCCACTCGAAGGTCTCACCCGCGTCGCCGTCGCCCTCGTCATCCAAGCCATAGGGCATCGGCCGCGCCACGTCGCGCCAGTCGTAGTCGCCGGCGTCCTGCAGGTCGCGGATTTCGTCGGGAAAGACGGTCGCTGTATGCGGTTCGCGGTCGGTTGCGTCCGCTTCGGTCGTTTCGTCGTCGCCATCGCTGTCTGGGTCGTATCCTTTGCAGCACGCCCCACACCGGGTACACTCGAAGCCAATCGACTCGATGGCGTCGGCGAGGTCGTCGACAGCCAGGTCGCGGGCGCGGTCGAGTTCGGTTTCGAGAGAATCCATCAGTCAGAGGGTTGACTCGCCCCCGAGCCGGTCGTCACGAACGCCGAGAGGTCGATCTCGCCGCCGACGGCCTCGGGCGTCTCATACGGCCGGTTGACGACGAGGTCGCCGGCGCGCTGCTTGCCGATCCCCGGCAGGGCTTCGAGTTCGGTCATGCTCGCGCTGTTGATATCCAGCGGATACGGCACCGCCGTCACCGACCGGTAGCCGTGGTCAACGATGACGGCGTCGACCGTTTGGCCGAGCGGTCGCTCCTCGGGGAAGCCGACGAGCAGCGGATAGGTGCCGAGCTGGCGGCCGAACGTCCGGCCCCCCTCGTGGTATTCGAGATGTACGTCCGGGAGGACGGTGCCGGCGGGCGCGACCCGTTCCAGCATCGGTTGGTCGATGGTCTCACGGACTTCCTGTTTGTAGGATTTGAACAGCTCCTTGTGTTCCTCGGCGATGGCCGCGCCGGTGTCGGACATGTCGGTGCCCTCGAAGGCCATCACCTGGCGGATGTTGATGCGGCGGAGCATCAACCCCTCGTCGTAAACGCGCTGGAGGAACGCCCGGTTGTGGTCGTAGGTTGCGCGGCGTTCCTCTTGTAGGCCGTGCAGCAGATTGATTCCGGGCAGCAGTTTCGGCAGTCGGTTCCCTGCGCTGTCGCCGTGGGTCGGCGCGTCGTCGGCGTCCTCACCGGGTCGCCAGCCCGCTTCCTCGTTGACGATTTTAACTGCCTGAAAACACTCCTCGGCGGTGACGTTGAGGTTGTTGGCCTCCTGCACCACGGGATCGGCGGACTCCAGCCCGAAGGCGGCGGTGTCGCCGGGGGTGTTGTGCTCGGCGATAATTCTGATTCCTTCGCGGCTCTTTTCGGGCCACTCGACAATCGTGATCGGGTTCATATTGTCGAGATGCAGCGTTTCGAGATCAGGGGCGACCTCACGAATCCCACTGTAGAGCCGCCGGAGCGCGTCGGGGTTGGGGGCCTCGCCGTCGCCGCCGAAGGCAAGGATGTCGGCCTGCCGGCCGAGCCGGAAGTGTCTGACGCCGTAATCGGAGAGCGTGTCGACCTCGTCGACGACGGCGTCGGCCGTGCGGAAGGCAGGATTTCCGTAGAGCGGTTCGGTACAGAACGAACAGCGGTAGGCACAGCCCCGCGAGGTTTCCATCTCGCAGATCAGGTAGTCGGGGTGGTTGGGGTGCTGTTCGACGATGAACGCGCCGTCGGGGGCCCACCGGCTGAGTTCGTCATTGTCGCGCATCCGGTTGTTGAACCCTTCTAACCCGCTGTCGACGAGATCGTAGGCGGCTGCCTCGATGTCGCCTTTGGCGACGAAATCAAAGTCAAGATCCTTGCGTTCGGTTTCGGTCGCCCCGGCGTTTTCGTCGCCGACGCCAAACTTGACGGGGCCGCCCATCAGCGAGGTGCCTTCGGCGACCCACGCGAGTTCTTTCACCTCGTCGGGTTCGGCGGGCGTCCCACCAACGTAGCTGCCGGGGACGGTCATCCCGCCGACGTAGATCATGAGGTCGGCGTCGGCGACCGCGTTCCACTTTTGTCTCTCTTCGCGGAGTTCGTCGATCGTGTGGTAGGTGATGTTGGCCTGCGGGACGCCGGCGTCGACGAGCGCGCCGGCGGTAAAGCGGGGGTACGTCGAGATGTAGGGCGGCACGCCGAAATGGGCCGGCTCGTCGACGTAGCCGTCGACGATGGTGACCGCAAGATCCGAAGACCGAGTCATATCCGTCGTTCGGCGTCAAGCGGCTAAAACCGTGTGATCCGGCCTGCAGGTGTGGCACTTCCACCAGCGTGCCACGTCATTTAACTTTGTGGCACCCCTCCCTACTGGTATGCCCGAAACCGTCGAAGTCGAATGCGACAACGGGGACTGCGAACTCGATATGTTCGAGGTCCACTACACATACGACGTGCCTGACGACCACGGCGTCGCCGATCTTAGCTGTCCGTACTGCGCCGACAGCGCAAGTCTCTCGGAGATCGTCCTATGACAAAGCTCGAAACCTACGGCCGGGAGGCCCTCAACACGGTGCTCGAACGAGTCGGCCGCGGCGTCAGTCAGGTACAGTCACGCAAGCCGCTCTCCTATGACCTTCTGGAGAGCGACACCGAGTATCTCGTCGTCTTCGACGCGCCGGGGGCGACCGCCGAGGATGTCCAGGTGCAGTTTGTCGACGGCGAACTGGAGGTACGGGTCGACCGCTTTCGGGCGTTCCACAAGGGTTTCGAGATGCGCTTCCCGGGTCGTGGGCTGACGCTTTCGGGGACGGCGACGCTACCCGATGCCGCCAGCGTCACCGGCAGCGAGACGATCCCGGATGCGACGCTGACGCAGGATGGAACCCTCCATGTGACGATCCCGAAAGCCGCCTCAGCGCACACCGTTGCCGTTGAAGATGACGATACCACCCACGACGAGCAGTCCGGCGATGCAGACGACGGTGCCACTGACACCCACACAGACGACGACGCCGACACAGACGACGACGCCGACACAGATACAGACGACGACACCGCCGCATCCCAGACAGACGACGCCTAACGGTCACCTGCGCTGGATGGATTTTTGACGTATCGGCTGTTTCTCCCGTTTACCCCGTCGTCTGTCGATCTGGGTCGGATGACCCTGTCGTGTGGCTGGTGTTGTCCTGAATGAATCAATCTACTACAGAGTGCTACATATGCATATGAAATGTCCAGTAGTTGCTGATTTTTAGTTAGACACAAATGCTATTCTCGCCAATACGTTTTTACATTTCAACCAACAACACGCAGATGAACTGAACTCTCACCGCAAGTGATCTGTTCCACCCCAGCCATGAAAGACCTCACAGCGTTTCAGCGAGACCTCCTGTACGTCATTGCAAGCCTCGACGATCCATACGGACTCGGGATCAAGGAGGAAGTCGAATCGTACTACGACGACGATGTCAACACCGGGCGCGTCTACCAAAACCTCGGCAAACTGGTCGACAGCGGCTACGTCGAAAAGGCCGCCATCGACAAGCGAACCAACTCCTATACGCTCACCGCAACAGCCACCACCGCGATGGACGACCGCCGGACGTGGGAGACAAAACAGGTACAGCGGATCGACGCCGGCGACCCAACCCCGTCACCAGAGGCCGAAACCCATTCGTAGCTACACCGGAAGATCGGCGTCAGCGTCGACAACGCGGTCGGCCTCCGGGGGGATCTCCCAGTCGGTCGTGAGCTCCAGCAGCTGCGCCAGCATGCGGCCGGTCGCCCCCCAAACAGTGTAGTCCGCCACGTGGAAGAAGTGAATCCGGATCGGCCCGTAGTGTGGGTGTTCGCGGTGTTCTGACTCGTAGTTTGTGCGGTCGGTGAGTTCGGCGACCGGCAGCCGAACAATCTCGGCGACCTCGTACTCGTCGGGGGTGTACTCCCGATCGGGAATCCGCCCAACAAACGGGCGGACGATGTATCGGGTGACCGTTTCGATGTCGTCGATCCGGCCGACGACCTCGCTTTCATCGGGTCGCAGGCCGATCTCCTCGTCGGCCTCCCGGAGGGCGGTGGCTTGGAGATCCGCATCCGACGGCTCCCGGCCCCCGCCCGGAAAGCTCATCTGGCCGGGGTGGTCGCCAAGCTGCTCGGAGCGTTTCGTAAAGAGGATCACGGGCTCGCCGTCCTGGTCGATGATCGGCGCGAGCACCGCAGCCTCCTTTGCGGGGTCGGCGATCGCCGACGGCGTATACCGAGCCACCCCCGTCAGATCCATATCTGTTCTTGGGTGGCGGTCCTCTTAGTCCTGCGGGAGGACCGATGTCAACGAGGCTCGGATCGCGTCGGTCTCGACAGCGGCCCACGCTTCGAGGTCGTAGCTCACGTCGAGTAATGTCGCGGCGCGGTCGGCGTCGGCGGCGGCGACGGCCTCGTCGGCGTCGGCTTCCAGCCGCGTTTGCACCTGTTCGGCCAGTCGATCGCGGTCGACAGATCGCTTCTCATACTCAAGAATATGGGGCAGATCCTCGGCGTTCGGCGGGAGCGTCGGAAACGCCGCCGGCCCGACCGTCAGCAACGACTCGCTGTCAGCGTCGCGTGCGTCGCTCGAGGTGGGCTCGTACTCGACGAGCACATACTCGGTGATCGCGGTTTCGATGGCGTCGGTGACGGCCCCGTCGTCAACGGCGGCCCCCTGTTTGAATGCCAACTCGGTGAGGGCTTCGGAGAGTTCCTCCCGCGTCAGCGCGCCAAAGAGGTCGACGACGCCGGCGAGTTCGTCACCTGTCGCGCTCATACCACGCTGGTGTCGCTGCTCTCATTTGAGTCTACCTCACTCGGTGGTCGATCCCCCGGTCGCCGCCGCCAAATCGGCCGCGGCCGCATCGGCGACCGCTTTGGGGCTGATCGGCGCGTTGTTCCAGGCCGGCAGGCGGGTGTCCTCTCCCGGTTCCCGCAGGGCGTCGGCGTAGGTATCGATCTGCTCGCGCTCGTCGTCACGGTCGTAGGCCAGATCGTTGTAGGCGGCGTCGACGGCGTACTGTCGGCGCAACGATTCGGCAGCCGCCCGGTAGCGGTCGGGGAGCGTCCCGTAGTCGATGTCGACCCCGTGCTCGTCGACAACCCGGCACAGTGCCTCGCCGACGGCCGCGCTCATCTCCGAGAGGCCGGTTGGGCCGCCGACCGCGCGGTGGTCGTGTTCGTAGGCGCCGAGGTCGACCTGCGCGCTGCCGTCGATGCCAGCGTGGGCGAACGCCTCCCCGAGCGTGCCAACCTCAAGCCCCCACGATCGCTGAACCCGCATATCGGCGATGAGGTCGCCCGTGGCGGCAAACTCGCCGGCCAGGGCGTACCGGAACGCATCGAGATATCCCAGGATCTCGGCGTCGGGGGTCGCGTCGGCTAACGCCCGGATGAGCGGCGCGTAAAACAGCCGGAACAGCCGGCCGTAGAGCTGGCCGTTCTCAACGCGGGCGTAGTAGCCTTTTGAGAACTGGTGGTCGTGTTCCAGCGGGAACAACAGTCGGGAAACGTAGGAGCGGTCGTAGGTTTTGGTGTCGGCATCATGGCAGACGACGTAGTCGGCATCGAGCACCTGTCCGAGCGCGAGCCACACGTCCCGGCCCTTGCCGGCTGAGCCGTTGAGCCCGTTGTCGGCCAGGAGGTCGGCGAGCGTGGGCCCGTTACACCACAGCACCTCCAGTGGGAGGTCGAAGCCGGCGAGCCAGTCCCGAAACGGGCCAACCTTCTCGGCGGGGGCACGCAGCGGGACGACGACGCGTTTGGGCGCGACGGCTTCCAGTTCGGACAGGACACCCTCGGCGGCGAGGCCGGCGTACTCCCGTTCGGTCATCGGGACAACAACCGCGGCGCGATCGGTCGGCGCGGCCGGTGTCGTCTCCTGGAGGTGGTGGAGCGTTGTAATCCGTTCTTGGACGTACTCCATTTACGATTTGTTGTGGCTGTGCGGACATAGACCCCGCGATCGACTGCAGTCAGTCGTGGTGTCAGCCTACCACCGAACCTCGAACCCATCGAGGCCCTCGGGTGCTTCCATCGTGACATCGACGCTGTCGACCTCGGCGGCGCGGCTGCCGGTTTCACACCACTCACACATCGCTTCGACGCGCTCCTCGTTGCCCTCGAAGACGGCTTCCACGCGGCCGTCATCGAGGTTTTTTACCCAGCCGTCGACGCCGCGCTCACGGGCGGCATCGCGGGTACTGGCGCGGTAGTAGACGCCTTGGACGCGACCACTGACGAACACGTGGGCTCGGACACGGTCGGAGTCGGACATATCGTTCGGTTCTGCCGCGACGCTGATAAACACTCAGTTCGCGGCCGAACCTACTGACGAGGCCGCCTGCTCAGGGATCGACCCGATCGAGCCACTGGATCGGCTCGGCCAACTCGGCGTCAGTCGGGAGATGTTCTGGCCGCTCCCAGACGACGCTGGCGGCTTCCAGCCCGCGGGCGTCGGCAACGGTCTCGAAAAAGCGCGCGCCGCGTTCGTACTGATCGCGTTTGAGGCCCAACCCGAGCAGTCGGCTCATCAGGCGTTTCAGCGGCCCGCCGGAGCCACGTCTGGCGTCGAGTTTGGCGCGCAGATCGGCGTACTCCTCGTCGAAGGCCCGATCCATCAGCAACTCGGCGTACCCTTCGACGGCGGTCATCGCGGTGGTCAACTCCTCGAAGGTCGCCTGATCGAGGTCGCCCGCCGAGATGGCCGTCACGCTGTCCTGCATCCGGGTTTCGAGATACTCCGGCAGCCACGGTGCGACGCCGAACTCCGCGGCGTGAGCGACCTCGTGGAACGCGATCCACCGACGGAAGCGTGGGTACGCCACGTTGAGATCGTCGGCGACCCGGCGGATGTTTGGGCGAACGAAGTACAGCGCGTGGCCGCCGTCGGCGAGCAACAGCGGGTCGTACTGTCCGAGGACGTTTCGGCCCAGAAAGCCGAGTGTGACCGCCATCGTCCCGGTGTTGATCGTGCGTGAGACCCCCGGTAGCACCGTCGTCGACGGCTCTAAGGGGTCGACGACCCGCCGGAAGGTTTCGATGTTGGCGTCGATCCAGTGGTGGCGATGCTGGATTTCGATCGTTTCCGGAAGGTCGAAATCGACGCCGCCGGCATCACGCAGGCGGTCGCGGGCGTCCCGCACGTCAGCCCGAAAGCCGGCCTGCTCGTCGGCGGACATGCTGAGATCGCCTGCCGGCGTCGACGCCTTGGCCGCCTCGGCGACGCTTCCCCAGTCGATGATCCCGCCGCCGTCGGCGTCGGCGACCGCTTGGGCGCTCCGAAACAGATTCATACTTCTGCTGGGGTGGCTGCGAGTAAAGTCCTTGTGCGTCGCTCAACCCCGCGTGGGTGGCCTAACCGTGACGTTGATACGCCTGCTGCTGCTGCAAAACAGCATGCAGGAGTCCCAACGGGAGTTTCTTGAATCGCTGTTGACGACGGCCAGCCCCTCGGGGTTCGAAACCGACGGGCAACGCGTCTGGGTCGACTACGTCAGCGAGTTTGCCGACGCGGTCACGACCGACGACTACGGCAACGCGGTCGCCGTCCACGAGGGGAGCGGCGAGGGCCCCGAGATCGCCTTCAGCGGCCACGCCGACGAGATCGGCTTCATCGTCCGGGATCTCGACGACAACGGGTTTATCCGGATGAGTCGGATCGGTGGCTCCGACCGCACTGTCTCGCAGGGCCAACACGTCACGATCCACACCGACGAGGGCCCGGTACAGGGCGTCGTCGGCCAGACGGCGATCCACCTCCGAGAGGCCGGCAGCGAGGAGTACGCTGACATCGCCGAGCAGTTCATCGATATCGGTGCGGCAGACGGCGACGAGGCCACCGAACTGGTCGAGGTTGGCGATCCGATCACATTTTCGAGCGATCTCTACGAACTCCAGGGGAGCCGCCTCACCGCCCGCGGGATGGACAACCGGATCGGCACCTGGAGTGCGGCCGAGGGGCTGCGCCGGGCGGTTGAGGCCGATGTCGACGCGACGGTGTATGCGGTCAGCACCGTCCAAGAGGAGCTCGGCATCAAAGGCGCCCAGATGGTCGGCTTCGATCTCGCCCCCGACGCCGCCATCGCTGTCGACGTGACGCATGCGACCGACAATCCGGATGTGCCGGGCGACAAGCAGGGCCCCGTCGCGTTGGGCGAGGGGCCGGTCGTCTCCCGTGGTAGCGCGAACCATCCACGTGTCGTCGAGCTTGCCCGCGAAGCCGCCGACGCCGACGACATCGAGGTTCAGCTACAGGCCACCGGTACCCGCACCGGTACCGACGCCGACGGCTTCTACACGAGTCGGGGTGGGATCCCCTCGCTCAACATCGGGCTGCCGAACCGGTATATGCACACCCCGGTCGAGGTGATCGACACCGAGGATCTCGATGCGGTCGCCGACCTTCTCGGGGCGATCGCGGCCCGCGCCGGTGCGATCGATTCCTTCGCGGTCGATATCTAACCCCGGTCAGTCGGCGACGAACTCGATCAACACGCCACCGGTCGACGATGGGTGGAGAAAGGCGACCGCATGGCCCCACGCCCCGGGCCGTGGCTCGTCGTCAATACGGTCGATCCCCTGGTCGGCGGCCCGCGTGAGGGCGGCCTCGATGTCGGCGGTGCTGAGTGCGAGGTGGTGGATTCCGGGGCCGTGGCTGTCGAGATAGTCCGCGATCGGCCCGTTTTCGCGTGGTTCCAAGAGCTCAAAATAGCCTGAACCGAGGTCGAGAAAGCGGATCTCCATCCCATCGAACCGTTCTTCGTGGACGATCGACGCCTCAAACAGCGCGGCGTAGCGGTCTGCGAGCCCGGCGGCGTCCTCGGTGGCGATCCCGGCGTGATGAAAGTTCATGTCGAGCGTTGCGGCGAGAGCCAGATAAAATCGGGCGGTCGATGACGGTGCCAGTGGAGCCGTTGATCCACCGCGTTACGCGCTGATCAGCGCGCGATCAAAAGCGATCCGAACAGTTGTCCCGCCGCTTACCGGCGTTTCGATCGAGAGGTCGGCCCCGTAGCGATCCGTGATCCACCGCACCAGCCAGAGGCCGAGCCCGCTGCCGTGATGCAGTGGCGTGATCTCCTGGTCGCCGGTGATCACCGCCCGCTCGGTCGCCGGAATCCCCGGCCCGTTGTCGGCGACGACCAACTCGGCGGTGGCATCGTCGACGACCGCGGCTGTCACCGATACCGTCGGCTCGGCGGCCGTGTTGTGTCTGGCCGCGTTGTCGACGAGGCTTTCGACGAGCACCCGGAGGCTGGCGTCGGCCGCAACGAGCAGGGCTGTCGGGCAGTCGGTCGTGATCGTCGTGGCGGGAAACTCCTCGCTGCAGACCGTGACGACCCGCTCGATGATGGCCGTGATATCGGTTGGCTCCAACGTGGGTGATCCACCGAGGACGCGGTCGACAGTTTTGGCCTCCTCGCTGAGGCGGGCCAGTCCACACGCGGTGTCGCTGATGGAGTTCGCGGCGTCCCGGATCTCCTCGTTGTCGGTCAACTCACGGATCTTCTCGGCTTGCCCATCGATCACGTTCACATCGTTGCGGAGGTTGTGTCTGAGAACGCGCTGGAGCACATCGAGATGGCGTTCCCGCCGTAGCTCCGTGGTCACGTCGGTGTAGATAGCGAACCCGTGGTCGTTTTCGATCGGCACGCCTCGGTAGACGAACTGTCGGCGACCGTCGGCGGTTACCCGCTCGACGACCGCGGCGTTCGTTTCGCCGGCAGCCGTCTGCTGATCGAACTGTTCGGCCTCCGCCCGGCGGTCAGTTGGAACGATGAGATCGTTGAGCGAGACGCCGCTCAGCGAGTCTGTGCCGTGACCGAAGGTCTCGGTGAACGTCGCGTTCGCCTGGATAATCACTGGAGCGCCGTCAACCAGCTCAAACTCAACAACAGCCTCATTGAGTTCGTTAAACAATCGTTCGAAACGGTTCGTGCCCTCGGTTCGTGGATAGTTACTCACTGTTTCCCTCCTCTCATTGTCATCATCCCGGCGACCGTGTCGACTGATGGGTCAGGACTGTGTTGGTGCGTATGGGTAATAAAACGGCACTAACAATACGAAAACCAACACAAATGTACTGCGAACACGAAATAAGCTTTCTATTACTGAACAGAGGTTCCGACAAACCGAACCTTATTTATCTTTGTGGAGTTGGCACCCCTCACAGCCGAGTGGGATCGGGGAACTGCGGGCGATTTTTGTCTGTCGATGGTGGTGGTTCCGGTGGATGGGCGATGCTAGTGGTGACGCTGGCGGGCGGTCGACGGTGCCGACACTGGGGTGGTGAGGCTCGACCGCTCACCCTCTCGTTGAGGTCACGATATCGGCCGAGTCGGTGTCGGGCAGCTCGGAGCGGATAATCGTCTTCTGGTGGAGCTCCGCAAACCGTTGGTCGCTGTCGTCGACCCCCTCGGCGGCGCGAAATCCGAGTGTCGCCCGCGTCCCGGGGCTGTCTGCGCGCTGTGTGATATCGAAGGTCGCGTTGATCGTGTCGGTGATCCATTTCACGAGCCAGAGACCGACCCCGCTGCTGTGGTTCAGTTTTGACTCTGTCGCCTCGGAGATCGCCTCGGCCTCGCCTTGGGGAATCCCTTGGCCGTTGTCGACAACGGTGAGATCGATCTTCGAGCCGTCGGCCCGCTTCTCGGTGGTGATCCTGATCACGATCTCCTCGTCGGCCGCCGTCGTATGTTCGATGGCGTTTTCGATCAGCTCCGCGATAGCATCACCGACGAGAGAGTTGCCGGCGATGGCGTGGTCGCCGACGTTGACGCGAAAGGTGACCGCCGGATGGGCCGCGTGGTACTCCTCGATGACGCGGGCCGTTGTCTCGCGGAGATTCACCCGCCGGAGTCGGTTGTTCGAATCGGTGAGCCGGGCGTCGATTTCCCGCATCTTTTCGCCCAGCGACAGCAGCTTGTCGGCGACCGCCGCGACCTCGTCGATCGCCGACTGATCGGCGTGCTCACACTGCTGTCGGATGATCTCCAGATAGCCGCTGACGACCTCCATGTCGTTGCGGAGATTGTGTCGCAGCACGCGGGTTATCACCTCTCGCCGCTGGGCGGTGAAATGTTCCTGTGTCACGTTTTGTCCGGTAAATATCAGCCCTGTCTCGGCCGTGAAATGGCCTGCCGGATAGATGGTAAACTCGAAGAGACACCACTCGTCGGCCGACAGCTGCACCCGCACGGTCGTCGCCGTGGGGTCGCCACCTTCGGTTGCGGTTTCGATGCAGTCAACGATCTCCGTGAGATCCTCCCGGTAGATGCGTCTCGTGAGCTCCGCGTTGTTCTCGGCGATCGCCCACAGCGGTGAGTCGTCGTCGGCCGCAGACAAGACGAGATCGCTGGTCTCGACGACCACCTCGCCGGCCACGTCCGCTCGTTCCCTGACAAACAGCTCACACAACGTTTCAGCGTCACCGTCCATTGATCTGTAACTCAAATTACCTACCGTCTAAAAAATTTGTATGACCACAATCGTGGCCGGCATACTGGTTTCAGACGCCGGGTTGGTACTCGCCGAACTCATCGCGGAACACATCGCAGATCTCCTGGACGGTCGCGTACGCCTTGACCGCCTCGATCACCGGCGGCAACACGTTGTCGTCGCCGGCGGCCGCCGCGGCCACCGCGTCGAGGGCGTCCTCGACGGCCGCCTCGTCGCGGTCGGCCTTGATCGCCGCCAGTTGGTCGATCTGTCGTTGCTCGTCTTCCTCGTCGACAGATTCGAGATCCATCTCGGGGTCGTCGTCGACCTCAAACTCGTTGACGCCGACGATGATCCGCTCGCCCGCCTCGATCTCCTGTTGGCGCTCGAAGGCGACATCCTGGATCTCCTGTTGGATGTATCCCGCATCCACCGCGCGCAACATCCCGCCGCGGTCGTCGATGTCATCGATAATGGCTCTGGCCTCGGCTTCGACCTCATCGGTCAGCGATTCGACGTAGTAGCTGCCGGCCAGCGGGTCGATCGTATCGGCAACGCCGGACTCGTGGGCGAGGATCTGTTGGGTTCGCAACGCTGTCCGCACCGACTGCTCGGTCGGCAGCGAGAGGGCCTCGTCCTTGCCGTTGGTGTGGAGGCTCTGGGTGCCACCGAGCACGGCGGCGAGTGCCTGATAGCCGACGCGAACGACGTTGTTCTCGATCTGTTGGGCCGTCAGCGTCGAGCCGCCGGTCTGCGTGTGGAACTTCAGCTGTTTTGACTTCGGGTTCTCAGCCCCAAATCGCTCATCCATGATCCGCGCCCAGAGCCGGCGGGCGGCGCGAAACTTGGCGACCTCCTCGAAGATGTTGTTGTGCGCGTTGAAAAAGAAGGAGAGCTGTGTGGCGAACTCGTCGACATCCTGGCCGGCGTCGATGGCGGCCTCGACGTACTCGATCCCGTTGGCGAGCGTGAAGGCGATCTCCTGGGCCGCTGTCGAGCCGGCCTCGCGGATATGGTAGCCGGAGATCGAGATCGTGTTGAAGTTCGGCACCTCCTCGGCCGCGAATTCGAAGGTGTCCGTGATCAGCCGCATCGAGGGCTCCGGCGGGTAGATGAACAGATTGCGCGCGATATACTCCTTCATGATGTCGTTTTGAATTGTCCCGCGCAGCTCCGCGCGGTCGACGCCCTGCTTGTCGCCGACGGCGATGTACATCGCCAGCAACACCACGGCGGGGGCGTTGATCGTCATGCTCGTCGAGACCTCGTCGAGCGGGATTCCATCGAAAACAGTCTCGAAATCCGCGAGCGTGTCGATGGCGACGCCGGCCTTCCCGACCTCGCCGGCGGCCATTCCGGCGTCGGAGTCATACCCCATCTGCGTCGGGAGGTCAAACGCCATCGACAGCCCCGAGGAGCCCTGATCGATCAGATAGTTGAACCGCTCGTTGGTCTCGCTGGCGGTGCCCATCCCCGCGTACTGCCGCATCGTCCACAACCGCCCGCGGTGCATCGTTGAGTAGACACCGCGCGTGTAGGGTTCCTCGCCCGGGAATCCGATGTCGTCCTCGTAGTCGAGATCAGCGATGTCATCGGGCGTGTAGAGCCGCTTGACTTCTTGGCCACCAGTGTCGGTGGTAAACGTCTCCTCGCGCTCGCCGAAGCGATCCAGCGTCGGGCCGGCCGTCTCGGCCTCCCAGTCGGCTTTCGCCTCGCGGATCGCTTCGAGATCCTCTTCGTCGAACATGGCTGTGGCCGACGAGCGGCACCGGCAAAAGCGTGACTCCGCCGAGGTCGTATTCAGATACACCAGAGCAACTGAAACCATCTCGAAAGCCCCACCTGACTGCGGCTGGTTGACCCGCCCACGGCCCGTATGGCTTCGCCATGCTTTTGCTGCCGCCGGCTGAACGACGGGGTATGTTTGGAGGCGGCGGTATGAACCCACGGAAGATGCAGCAGATGATGGAACAGATGGGGATCGACGTGACCGAGATCGACGCCGAGTCGGTCACGATCACGACGAACGACGGCGAACAGCTCGTCTTCGACGCCCCGGAGATCACCCGGATGGACGCCCAAGGCACCCAGACCTACCAGATTGTCGGCGAACCCGACCAACAGGAAGCCTCGGGCGCGGCCGGTGCGGTCGAAAGCGGTGACACGGACACCGCCGACGCCAGCGACGACGCTGACGACGAGATCCCGGAGTCCGATATCAAGCTCGTCGCCTCCCAGACCGGCGTCTCGCCGAGCGAGGCCCGCGAAGCCCTCGAAGCCGCGGACGGCGAACCCGCCGCGGCGATCAGCCGCCTGGAGTGATCCTCCTCGTTCACGGCGACCGGGAGTACCTTCGGGAACCAGGCGACGAACTCCACACCGACCTCGGCGTCGTCGACATCCCCGAGGACGTGGCATCCGGTGACACGCTTGAGACACATCTCGGCGAGGAGTTCAGCGCCCGCGAGCTTCGCGGTCCTGATCTCTTCAACCATCTCGAACGCACCGGCGCGCCGATGATGCCACGCGACATCGGCCTTGTCATCGGCCACACCGGCGCGGCCGCCGGCGACCGCGTGCTCGACGCCGGGACTGGCACGGGAATCCTCGCGGCGTATCTCGGCCGCCTCGGCGCGGACGTGACGACCTACGAGCAGGACGCCGAGTTCGCCGACGTGGCGCGGGAGAACATGGTCGTCGCCGGCGTCGCCGAGGCGGTCGACGTGCGCACCGGCGATATCACCGATGCGATCGACGATCTCGCTGCCGGCGAGCCGTTTGATCTGCTGACGCTCGACACCGAGGACGCACCCGAGGTCGTTGCCGACGCGGCCGACCTCCTCGCCGCCGGCGGCTATCTCGCCGTCTACTCTCCATTTGTCGAGAACTCACGGGCGAGCGTCGAGGCGGCCGAGGCGGCTGGACTGGCTGACATCGAGACTGTTGAGACGATTCAGCGGGAACTCACCGTCGACGACCGGGGGACACGACCGTCGACTGCGGGTGTCGGCCATACGGGGTATCTGACGTTCGCCAGGCGGTGATCGCCGGAAGCACTATGCCGTTGCCGACCGTGTATCGAGATACAATGGCATCAGACGAAACCGAGATCGACGAGACACGAACCTGGCCGGAACTGGCGATCGGACTCTACGAGCGGCTGACGGGCCGCGGCGCCGAGATCGCCTACGAGTTTGAGGATATGCATGTTGACGTGCCCGACAAGGTCGGCGAGGACGCCGACCACGCCCGCTGGCGGCTTGACGGCACGCTGACGATCCGAACGAGCGAAAACGACGAGTAACGAGTGTGACCGACGCCGAGTCCGGATCGGCCCCGCAGCAACTCGTCGTGGGGGCGGATCTGACCCTCCAGTCCGACCGCGCGGACGTGTCGATCACGACCGCCGACGGCACGCTTGTCGTCGATGTCGACAGCCTCAGCGGGCTGTTCGCGCTGTACGACCTCCAGCGGAACATCACCGCAACCGCCGGCTACTGGCTGCCCGAGACGGACGCGCTCCCGCCGGAGACGCCGCTGGTGTTCAATTCACCGGCCGTCATCCGTGTTCGTGGACAGTCGGTTGCCCACTACGTTCCCGATGGTAGTAGCGGCCTCCTGAGCCGTGTGTCGTCGCTGTCGAAGATACAGCTTTCTCCACAAGGACTGTTCGGCGCGGTTGCCGCCGAAGCGGCCGCCCAACTGCGCGGCTGGCTCGGCGCGTAACCGACGCCCTCGCGGGATCGCGCCGTTGGCAAAAACGGTCATCGCCGATCAATTGTGTTGTAGTATTGTGGCAATTTCCCAAAACAGTTTTACGTTGATGGCTCATACCCTGAGGTGATGAGTTCACAATCCGATGCCGCGCCAGCCGAACCGATCCAGTTGACCGACGCCGACGAGTACGCCGATATCGTCTCCCGATATGATACTGTGCTCGTTGACTTCTACGCTGACTGGTGTGGCCCCTGTCAGATGATGGAGCCAACGATCGAGGCTCTCGCCGAGGACACCGCGGCGGCGGTACTCAAGGTCGATGTCGACCGATTCCAAGCGTTGGCGGGCCAACACGGCGTGCAGGGCATCCCGACGCTGTTGGTCTATGCTGACGGCGAACAGGCCGAGCGCATGGTCGGTGCCCAGACCGGCGACGCGCTCGAAGACACCGTCACCGGCTACACGGCCTAACCGCCGTGGCGGCGCGCTGTCTCGGCCGCGACGATTTTCCGTCTGCTCCCCGGAGTGGTGAGCGATGACACCGCGGGAACTCCGTGCCGACGTGCCGGGCTTACAGGAGTCGGCGTATCTCAACTTCGGGGCCCACGGGCCGAGTCCGGAGTGCGTCGTTGAGGCGGTCAGCGACGCCGTCGCCGACCACGAATTTCATTCCGGCACCGACGACCCCTACACGACCGCCTTTGCGGGCTACGACCGCGCCCGCGAGCGCGTCGCCGAGTTCATCGGGGCCGCCCCCGAGGAGGTCGCCCTCACCGAAAGCACGACCGACGGGATCAACCGGATCGCCACCGCGATCGACTTCGACCCCGGCGACGTGGTCGTCCGCACCGACCTGGAACATCCGGCCGGCACGCTGCCGTGGCAACAACTCAAAGCGCAGGGTGTCGAGGTACGTGTCGTTGAAACCACCGACGGCCGGGTCGATATCGACGCCTACACCGAGGCTGTTGCCGACGCCAAGCTCGTCTGTTTCAGTGCGGTGACGTGGACACACGGCACACAACTACCCGTTGCCGAGCTGGTCGATATCGCCGCCGAGGCCGGCGCGTTCACCCTCGTCGATGCGGTGCAGGTGCCCGGCCAGCTCCCGATGGATGTCCATGCGTGGGGTGCTGATGCCGTGGCTGCAGCCGGCCACAAATGGCTGCTTGGGCCCTGGGGCTCGGGCTTCCTCTATGTTGACCGTGGTGTCGCCGACACCATGGTACCGGGCGCGGTCGGCTACCGCAGTGTCACCGAGCCGACGGCCGCCGAGTTGACCTACGAACCCGGCGCGAAACGCTTCGAGATCGGCACCACCTCGCCGGGGCCACACGCCGGCCTGATTGAGGCGATCGATGCCATCGAATCGGTCGGCGTCGAGCGGATCGCCGATCGGATCGCGACGCTGACTGACCGACTGAAAGCCGGCATCGACGACGAGGCCCTGTTGAGCCCACAGGCACACGAATCGGGGCTGGTGTCGATCGCCGTCGATGACCCCGAGGCAACCGTCGAGCGGTTCGCTGAGGAGGGGATCGTGATTCGGTCGCTGCCACACCCCGACGCGATTCGCGTGTCGGTGCATGCGGTTTCGACGGCCGCCGAAATCGATTCAGTGCTCGCGGCGTTGGAGACAACATAATGGCCACCGAAACGCGCGTCTGGCTCGTCGAGCGCACCTACTCGGATGACGAACAGAACCTGATCATCCTCACGTATGCCACGCCCGATGGGCGACAGGACTTCCGCAAAGAGCGCGCGCTGACGAGTTTCAGCGGCGACCACCGCGAGACGCCGGTCAGTCTCACGGTGCCGGCTGACAACCTCGGTGTCGTTGACGACCCCGACACCCGCGAGCACTACGAAACCGAAGCGACGCGGATGGCCGAAGAGTACGACTCCGACGACGCGCTGTAACCGCTGTTCTGCTTACGTGTCCTCGTCTTGCTGTTGGCCGAGGGCTTTCGCAACCGCAAACAGGTAGCCCAGGCCCTGTTTGATCTCCGGATCGCGGAGCCCCTTTGCGAGTCCGATCGCCCCGACAGACGAGGGATCGGCTTGTTCAGCCGCGCCGACGCTGTCGAGGAGCGTTTTGAGGCCTTCTCTGGTGTCGTCGTCGCTGGCGGTGTCGGCAAGCTCCCCAAGTGAGGAGCCGGTGCCGGCCAACGAGACAACCATCTCGTCTGTCAGTGCTGCGTTGGCGAGCCCGGCGACGTTGCCAAGCTCTGCGAGGTCGTCGAGGGTACCCTCGCGTTGGAGTTCCAGCACCGTTTCGAGCGCGTCGCTGAGGTCTTCGCCGTTTTCGCCGACTGTTTCGGCCAGTCTGACGGTTTCGTCGGTCGCAACGCCGTCGGCCGAGGCCGCCAGCGTCTCAGCGGTGCCGGTGAGTTCGACGACCATCTCGTCGGTCATCGCGGCCTCACCGAGGGTGACGACATCGAGCAGTTCGTTAACCGCATCGAGTCGCCGGACGAAGTCGGCGACCGCCTCGGGGTTCTCTGCGATGGCGGCTTCAAGGGCGTCATCGTTGCTGACACCGTCGGCATCGCCGTTGCTGGCGTCATCAGCATCGCTGTTGCTGGCGTCATCAGCATTGTCGCTGCTGGCCTCATCGGCATCGCCGTTGTCGTCGACAGCAGCCGACTCTGTTTCGGCGTCGCTCATCTCAGATCAACCCCCGCGCGGTGAGCCAGTAGGACTCGTTGTAGGCGAGCTTCGACCAGTGAATCGATTGGGACGGCGAGATCGGCGATGGCGGATTCTGGTAGTCGAACTCGACGAAGGAGGCCGAATCCATCCCTGTCTCGATGAAACAGATGGTCTTGCCGTCGTAGGCCGCTGTCGGTACCTGGCCGCGTACCTCGCTGGCAAGTCGCTGTCCGATTGTGCCGGCCTGGTAGTGGGCGACGCTGCCGGCCTTCGGAACGCCGGTCGCGGCCGCATCGCCCAGCGCGTAGACATCCTCGGCGTGTTCGGCTTCGAGGGTGTGTTTGTCGACATCGACCCAGCCGCGCTCGCCGAGCCCGGCATCCTCAACGATGTCAACCCCGCGGTGGGGTGGGATCGCCACCAGCAGGTCGTAGTCGAGTTCGGTGCCCTCCATCGACGTGAGCACCCCCTCATCTGGATCGACCGACTCGGCGTTGAAGAACGTCTCAATGTTGATGTCGCGTTCTTCCATGAGTGGCTGCGCCCACTCGGCGATCTGGGCGTTGCCGTGGACGCGCTGGATCGGGTAGGTGTAGGTGATCTCGATGTCCTCCCGAAGCCCGCGTTTGCGGAACCAGTCGTCGGTCATAAACGAGAACTCCAGCGGCGCGGCCGGACACATGTGTGGGCTGCCGATGACGCTCAACACGAGGTGGCCCTCGGTAAACGACAGCAGCTCCTCACGGAGTGCCAGCGAGCCGTCCTCGCTGTAGAAGTCGTGGCCACCTTCCTGCAGCCCGGGTACCTCGTCGGCCGCCAGCGTCGAGCCGGTGCCGACAACGAGGTGATCGTAGCCGATCGGCGTTGCGTCCGTGGTCGTCTGGAGCTGCTTGGCGTCGGTATCGATCTCGGTGACCCGCGTGTCTTCGATCTCGATGCGGTTGTCGATCAGCTCTCGGAGGGGCCGCCGCCCGTCGGCCGGCTCCCGTTTGCCGAACGGGACGTACAGCCAGACCGGCTTGTAGACGTGATCCGGGCCGTCGTTGAGGAGTCGGACGCGTACCTCCCCGGCATCGATCTCACTGCCGAGTCGTTCCGCAAGGTCGTTGGCAAGCACAGCCCCGCCGGTACCGCCGCCGATGATGACAATGTCGTCGGTCATACGTTCTCCACGTAGAACGCCGTGTAGTCGTCGTGCTCTTCGATTCCGTGTAGCTTGTTACCAGCCTCGTCGACCCACTCGGGGACGTCGGTGCGTGACTGCTCGGCATCGCTGAGAAGTCGCACGACGTCGCCCGATTCCGCATCGCGGATCGCGCCGATCAGATCCATCAGCGGGCCGGGGCAGGTCGCGCCGCGTGCATCGACGGTCGTGGTCGGTTCGATAGATGTACTCATCGTTACACCTACACCTTTGGTCTCCATCGTATTAATATTGTGCGTCAGTTCCATAACAGTGGGAGACTACATGTGGCAACTGCTGTTAGGCGTGTATCCGAATCCCGGCGCTCGCCGGGATCGACCGACAACAGCCTACTGGAGCGCGTCAGCGACCTTCTCGATGGGGTGCGGCGGTTTGCCGTCGTACCGGTCGGTGTCACTGAGCTGTGAGCGACACGACGTGCCCGGCGCGACAACCGTTTTCGCCGGCGAGTCGTCGACAGCGTCAAACAGCAGCCGGCCGATCGCCTGGCTCATCGAGTAGTGCTCGGCCTCGTAGCCAAAGGAGCCAGCCATCCCACAGCAGGTGGTGTCCAGCACATCGACCTCGTAGCCGGCCCGCCGGAGCACGCCGACCGCGTGGTGCTCGCGGCTGGCGGCGGTCTGGTGACAGTGGCCGTGGTACGACAGCGTCTCGTCGCCCGCCGTGTCGATGGCATCATCTAGCCGGAAGGTGTCGATGTACTCCAACACGCTGTAGGTGTTGTCGGCGACGGCTTCGACCGCCTCGCCGGAGAGCAGATCGAGATAATCCTCCTGATACATCACCGCGTCGCTGGGTTCGACGCTGATGAGCTCCCAGCCGTTGGCGACACGGTCGGCCAACACTTCGACGTTGGCCTCGGCGGTCGCCTTCGACTGGTCAAGCAGCCCCTTCGAGTGGGCCGGTCGCCCGCTGTCTGTTACCTCGTCGGCGATGGCGACGTGGACGCCGGCGGCTTCGAGTACCCGAACCGCGGCTTTACCGACCTCAGGCTGCGTGTAATTGGTGTAGGGGTCGGGGATCAACAGGGCCTTGCGGTCGGCCTCACGTTCGCTGACGGCCGGTGGGCGGTTTCGATCCCATTTTTGCAGGGTGTTGCGCGTGAACGTCGGCAATTCGCGTTCCCGGGCGATGCCGAGTGTTTTCTCGGCAAGCAGGCCGCTGCCGGGAAGCTTGGTCGCCAGGTTCGACAGCGGCGCGAGCGTGCTGCCGAGGCCATAGAGGGTTTCGACGTTGGCAAAGAGTTTGTCGCGGAGGCCGATACCCTCGCGTTGGTGCCGTTCGTGAGCGACCTCGGTTTTCAGCTTCGCCATATCGACGCCGCTGGGGCAATCGCGCTTACAGCCCTTACAGCCGATACAGAGATCTAACACCTCGTGGCTGAACGCATCGCTGAACACGTCGTCCGGAAGCTCACCACTCATTGCCCGCCGGAGCATGTTGGCTCGCCCACGCGTTGAGGTGATCTCCTCGTTTTCGGTCGCCCGGTAGGTCGGACACATGACGCCGCCCGTGGTATCCTGATGGCCGGTACAGCCCGCACAGCCGTGACAGAGCTCGGTCATCCCCTGAAAGCCGTTGTCGTTGTCCCAGTTCAGCGTCGGCTCAAAGCCGGCGTCGAACGCGTAGTCGGCGTCATACCGGAGGTTCTCACGGGGATCGGAGTCACCACAGACGTTACCCGGATTCAACAGGCCCTGGGGATCGAACGCGTGTTTTACCCGCTTGAAATCGTTCCAGAGCTCCTCGCCGTAGAGCTTCTTGTTCCACGTCGACCGTGCCCGGCCATCGCCGTGTTCGCCGGAGACGGAGCCGCCATACTCGATGACGAGATCGGTGACGGCATCCGAGATCTCGAACATCGTCTCGACGCCGTCGTCGGCTTTGAGGTTGATCAGCGGCCGGATGTGCAGGACGCCGGGGCCGGCGTGGGCATAGTAGGACGCAAAGGTGTCGTACTCCTCGAACAGTGCCTGGATGTCGGCAACGTACTCCGGGAGGTTTTCGGCCGGAACCGCCGTATCCTCGACGAACGGCCAGTGTTTCTCATCGCCGGTTCGGGAGAGCAGAATCGGCAGCCCGGCCTTCCGCATCTTCCAGAACTTCGCCTGGCGGTCGTCGTCGTAGGCTTCCAGGGCGTCGGTGGCGTGGGGTGGCTCGTCGGTCGTGATCGCTTCGGCACTCGGCTCGACCTCGGGGTCGTAGCCCGGCAGCCGATCGGCCAACAGCCCCGCCACCTTCGATTTGCCCGCCGCAACTGACTCCGCGTAGAACTCGACCAGCAGCGTCGAGTCGGTACCCTCCGGCAGGATGTCGACGACCGGCGCGAACTCCGCGGTATCGCGGGCCAGATCCAGCAGGACATCGTCCATCACCTCGACGGCGGCGGGATCGTGTTCGAGGATCGGCGCAACGTCCCGCATCGCCGAGATCACGTCGTCGTAGGTCAACAGGACGACCGAGGTTTCGTTGGGGATCGGTTCCAGCGAGACGGTCGCCTCGGTGACGATGCCGAGTGTGCCCTCGCTGCCGGCCATCAGTCGGCCGACGTTGACCGCGCCGCGCTCCTCGGCGTCTTCGAGGAGTTTGTCGAAGTTGTACCCCGAGACGTTCCGCATCAGGTCGGGATACCGTGCCTCGATCTCCTCGCGGTGGTTCCGGAGGATATCCGAGACGACCTCATAGACCCGGTCTTCGATCCCCGGATCGTCGCGTTCCGCGGCCTGTTCGGCCCGCTCGTGGAGTTCGTCGACGGCCATCCACTCGAAGGTGGTGACCGTGCCGTCCGCGAGGACGACCTCCACGGCTTCGAGATAGCCGTCGGCCTTCTCGTATTTCAGCGAGTGCGCCCCGGTCGTGTTGTTGCCGATACAGCCGCCGAGGACGCTCTTGTCGCCCCATGCGGGATCAGGGGCGTACTTCAGGCCGTGGGGTTTCAGTTTGTCGTTCAGTCGCGCGAGTGTAATCCCCGGCTGTGCGGTTGCCGTGCCGGCCTCGGGGTCGATGTCGACGACAGCGTCCAGCTTCTTTTTGAAGTCGAGGACGACCGCCTCGTTGACCGTCTGGCCCGCGAGGCTGGTGCCGCCGCCACGCGGGAGCACCGGGATGTCGTTGTCGGCACAGTACGCCATGACCGCCTGTACGTCGGCCGTCGAGGTCGGGACGACGACGCCGATCGGCAGCTGCTGGTACGCGCTGGCGTCGGTCGCATACAGGTTCCGGGTGTAGCTGTCGAACCGAACCTCGCCGTCGACGCGGGCATCGAGGTCGGCGACAAGGCCTGGCTCTTCGATCTCGTCGCTGTGGTAGTCGTAGTTGCTTCGTCCATCGGTCGCTGGATCGACGGGTGTCGACCCCTGTGTTGGTTTGCTCATAGGGTTCTCACACGGTCGTTGGTACCTAATACAGTTCTGTGGTCTTTAGAACACGGTTGGGAAGACAACGTAGACGCCGAGCAGCGTCAGCAGTCCACCGCCCGCAATATAGTAGGCAACCGGAAGCAGATTCAGCCGGATCACCCGGCCGGTTGAGCCGACCAGTCCGACGGTCGCCAGCGCGGCGATCACGTTGTGGATGGCGACGGTGTTGCCGATTGCCGCGCCGATGGTCTGGGCCGCGAGCAACACCGCCGTCGGCATTTCGAGGGCGGTTCCGACCTCGAACTGGAAGGCCGCAAACGTGATGTTGCTGACCGTGATCGAGCCGGCGACGAACGCGCCGATCAGACCGACGACCGGCGCAAACAGGGGGTACGCCGCCCCCAGCCCGGATGCGGTTCCCTCCGCGAGGACGACGATCATGCTCCCGTCGACCGGCGCGGTGCCGTGGGCGTTAGTGGTTAGCATGATCTCGACCATCCCGATGACAAACACCAACACGACCGCGGGCGAGATGATCTTGCTGAAGGCCTCCTTCCAGGCACTACTGACCTGCTGGCCCGACATGCCGAAGATCGGAATCGCAATGAGCGCGCTGACCAACAGCCACGTTCCTGGAACGTACGCCCACCCGATCGCGCCCTCGACGCCGGTGCCGAGGATGTCCCACGTGAGAGTCATCAGCGGTCCCGTCTGCAAGAAGGTCGCCACCGGATCGATCACGCGGGTGCCGATCAGCAACACGACGAGCATGAGGTACGGCGACCACGCCCGAAGCAGGCTCATCGACGGTGGTTCGACCGACGGGGTATCCATCTCGGTGCCGCCGTCGGCTGTAGCCCCCGTTTCCGACCCTGTCGAGGCGGTCGATCCGGCGTCGTCGCCGCCGGGTTCGATCTCGCCGACCCAGTGGTCGGGCCACTCATCGCGTGGCGGAAAGTCCCAGTGGGTGTCGGGTTCGAACAGCCCCGCCTTGAGAAGACTGACGACGATCCCCGCCCCGATCATCGAGGCGAACAACGAGGGGAGTTCCGGGCCGATGAGGTAGGCCACACCCGCATACGGGATCGCAAATGAGAGGCCGGCGACGATCGCCAGCGGAACGACCTCCCAAACGGGAGCCAGCGTCCGCTCCTCGCCGAAGAAGTAGACGACCATCGACACCGCGATCAGCGGGATGAACGTACCGAGGATACCGTTGAACAACCCCGCGTAGATCGCTGCATCAGCGGCGTACTGGGCGACCGTCATCCCAGTCCCGTCGGCGATCTGTGTCTCGACCGCCGATAGCGGCGTCTCGAAGCCGACGATGATCGGTGTCCCGACAGCGCCGAAGACGGTCGCCACCGCGTGGCCGATCAGTGCGGCGACGACAGCCGCAAGCGCCGGGAACCCCAACGCGAGCAGCAAGGGTGCGACGACCGCGGCGGGCGTGCCGAATCCGGCGACGCCCTCGATAAATGTCGCCAAGAAGAACCCCAGCAGGATCACCTGGACGCGCCGGTCGTCGCTGATCGTGGCGAAGCCGGCGTTGATCCGGTCGACCGCCCCCGACCGCATCAGGGTATAGAGCAAGACGAGCGCGCCGAAGACGATCCAGAGGATCTCAATGGCCGCCATGACGCCGCTGAGACTGGCCGCCGCGACGTAGTCGGCTGGCATCTCCCAGACCGTATAGGCGATCACCGCGGCTGCCCCCCACGCCACCGGCATCACCCGGACGGCCGGCCACAACAGCCCAACGAGTAACACCGCCACGATCAGCAGCGGGATAACCGCGAGCAGCGTCTCAACCATCGATTGCTCCCGTCTGTCTCCCGACCCGACTGGTCGCTTTCTGCTGTCTTTCTGCCGGCACGGCCACCGTGTGCGCACCGATTCGTTGTGGTCGATCTCGTCGGTTCAGCTGGCGTGGTGGCACCTGCAGTGCAGGGAGCGATACGGCGGTTGGCGGTCGGACGGTGTGTTGTGGGTCGGTCATCGTGGCGTACTGCGGGTTGCGTTGTCTCATACTGGTTACTGGAGACGGGTACCGCCTCGACCGCCCACCGGGTGGCGGTCGAACGGTACCTGCCGACAGCAGATCGTCTCAGTCTTCGATCACGGTTTCGGCTGTCAGTCAGTTAGGTATGTAATCGTTTTTGCTGTGAGATATCGTCTCACACTCTCTGTGAACAGCTAATAATATATTCGGTTTGGTCGCTTGCGTGTCGCGTTTCCGTTCAGTGTGGGCTGCTTGGTCGATGGAGGCTGATCCGGGCTGTTGTCCCGTTGTCGATCTCGAACGAGAGGTCGCCGTCGGAGTAGGCGACGATCCGATCGATCAGCCACAGCCCAACGCCGCTTGCGTGGTTGAGTGCTGATTCCTCGGCCTGATCGATCACCGCGAGCTCGTTTCGGGGGATGCCCGGCCCGTCGTCGGCAACGGAGATCACGGCCTGCTCGTCGTCGGTCGTGGCTGACACCCGGATCGTACCGCCGTCGGTCACGCCGTGTTCGACCGCGTTCTCGATGAGCTGTGCGATCGCCGTTGAGAGCTTCGGGTGGGCGATGACGGTCGCTGTGGTGTCGGTGTCGACAACGAGGTCGACGCCGGCCGGCGGCTCCGGGGCCGCTGCGATGGCGTCCTTGATGCTGTCCTTGACCGAGAGCTCCTGGCGGTGGCCGCGGCTCTGGACGACCGACCGCATCGTGCGGGCGTTTTCGGCGGTCGCTTCGAGCCGCTCGGCGTGGGCCAACATCTGCTCGGTCAGCGAGTCATCATCGCAGCTCGCGGCGATCTGTTGGATCCGGGACTTGATCACGCTGAGATCCGTCCGGAGGTTGTGCCGCAGGACGCGATCTATCACCGCCTCCAGCAGGCGGAGCTCCCGTCGGTTTTCGATCAGCTCGATCGAGGTTTCGAGACTCGAAGCGAGCGTTTCGGCGATCTTCCGGTCGGCGACCGTGATGTTCTGTGGCCGCATCGCCGCCGGGATCAACACGCCAAAATCGCCGATCGGTGTGATGACCTCCGAGCGGATCACGCTGTCTTCGTTGTAGACCGCGGGGTGGTCTCGCACGTCCGACACCAGCCGCGTTTCGCCGGCGGCAAACGCCTCCCACGCGATGCTGTTGCCGGGCTCGAAGGTTGGATGGTCGCCGATAATCTCGGCGGCCCGCCCGGTTGCCCCGATCGGTTTGAGCTGTTCGGTTGCGGGATCGGACGCCCAGATCCCCGCCGTCGGAAAGTTGGTCGCCGTCGGCAGCCTGTCGACGACCGTCTCAACCATCTCCGAGACGGTGTCGGCCGTGACGGCGTCCTGCATGATCGACTGGATCGCCTCCAGACTCGCCGCCCGCTCCGTCCGCGTCAGCGCGATGCGGCCGAACGCCGCCAGCAGCTGGCCCACCTGGAGGGCGGTGTCGTCGAAGGCCGCGGGCTGATCGTTGCCGATGATGACCACGCCGTGGTCGCCCAGCGGGAGCAACAGCACGCTCTCGACGGCCCCATCGGCACACCGAAGCGCGCACTCTGTCTGTGACAACGATTCGATCCGATCAGCCGTCCCCCCGTAGGTCTCCCACAGGATCTCGCCGTCGCCGTCGGCCGAAAACACCGGCTCGTCGGCCGTCGTCACCGCCGGCTGTAGGGTGTCGGTCGCGCGATCGTAGCGGTGGATCTCCGCGACCGTCGCATCAAGCACCGAGACGGCTGTCTCGACCGTTCGTTCGCGGGCTGTCGGCTGATCGTCGCTGGTGAGGATCGCCTCCGATCGCTCGTAGAGTGATTCCAACAGCCGTCGCTGGCGTCGCTCCTCGGTGATGTCAACATACAGGAGGAAGACCTCCTGTCTCTCCGCGGCGGTGACCGGCACGCCCCGAAGGAGAAACTCACCCATACCGGTCGTCGTCCGCCGCCGCACCGCCTCGGTCACCGGGCGGCCCTCACGGAGTCGGGCCTCGATCTCGCGTGTCAGCTCGGTGTCGCTGTCGGCGGTCGGCTCGGTCGGTTCGATCGCTGCGTTCGCGGCCGTCACCGATCCGAAGGTCTCGGTGAACGGCTCGTTGCTGCGGCTGATCTCACAGCCGATCTCGGTGATGACGACGCTGACCATCGGCTCGGTGATCGTGGTGAACAGCGCCTCAAACCGTCGGCGGGCGTCGTTCAGTGTTGTCTTGACCTGTTTGGTGGTACAGGCCGTTGCCAGCTGCTCGTTGAGCGGTGCCAACCCGTTCCGTACCGACGCGGCGAGCGGCTCGCTATGGCGGCCGAGCAGCAGCACGCCGAAGTCGGGAAGCTCGAACAGATAATAGTGGCCGCCGTCGTTGTCGTCGTCGTTGTCGTCGTCGACGCTCCCGGCTATCGGCAACGATTTGCGGCTCGTGTCGTCGTCGGTTGCCCACCCCCGCAGCCGGCGTTCGGCGGCCGCGTACAGCGGGTCGTCCGTCCCGACCGCCGCATCCCCGCCGAGCCGCCGATACGCGCCCGCGTCGGTTCGTCCATACACCGCGCCAACCGAACACGACAGCGCCTCCAGATACGTCGACAGCGCTGTCGCCGCCGTGGCTTCAAGCGTTGCTGCGGGGCTGATCGCAAGTGACAGCTCATACAGCGTTTCGATCCGTTCGGTTGGTTCCATGGTCAGTGCGTCACAACGGGTCGCTCATGCGCGACCGCCGGTGGCTGGTCACCGCCACGTCCATCTGCGGCCACGAACGGTACGGACGGCGATAAAGCCAATGACGACCATCGAGACAAAGGTGATCGCGGTTTGGCCGTCAAGAAACTCCAGACCGACCAGCACGGCCGCCATGATCGCCCCCATGCCGACAGTGAGCACGAGTTCAAGGCCGCTGACGCTACTCTCTGCCATACCGAGGTGGATACGGCCGATTCGAAAAGCCGTTTCGGTTACCGACCTGGTGGCTGCCGGTTACTCACCCGCTGTGGTGAGATCGTCGTCGACCGCAACCCAGCTTCCGCGGTCGGCAGCGTCCTCGATAGCCGCGAGCACGCGCTGGACGGCGTAGCCGTCGGCGAACGACGCGACCGCCGCGACCGACGCTGGCGTCCCATCGGCGACGGCGGGTAGGAACTCGCTGCTCTCGTGGACGAAGGTGTGTTCCCAGCCGAGGACGTGGCCCGGCGGCCACCAGCTGCCGGCGTAGGGATCGCTCTCCTCGGTGACAAGGACGGTCTCGTAGCCGCGGCTGTCGCCGGTCAGCACTTCGAGTTCGTTGAGCCGCTCCAGCGAGAACCGGAGACTCCCCTCGGTGCCGTGGATCTCGATGGTGTGATCGTTCTTGTGGCCGGCGGCGACACGGGAGGCCTCGACGCCCCCGATCGCGCCGTTTGCGAACGCGAGTTGGGCGGTGTAGGCGTCGTCAACGGTGACCGGTCGGTACTCCGTGACCGTTTCGCCGGCATCGTCGTAGACGGGCCGCTCGTCGGTAAATGTCTGAAGTTGGGCGGCGACGCGTTCGATCCGCCCGGCGTGGTCGCCGACGAGAAACCGCGCGAGGTCGATGGTGTGGGCACCGAGATCACCCAGCGCGCCTGACCCCGCGCTGTCGGCGTCCATCCGCCACGTCCACGGCGCGTCGGGGTCGACAAGCCAATCCTGCAGATAGCGACCGCGGAACGTCCGGATCTCGCCAAGGTCGCCGCGGTCGATCAGTCGCTTGGCATACTGGATCGCGGGCACAAACCGGTAGTTGAAGCCACAGCAGGCGGGCACAGCCGCGTCGGTCGCCGCTTCGACCATCGACTCGGCGTCGGACAGCGTCGCCGCCAGCGGCTTCTCACAGAGCACCGCGGTGCCGGCTTCCAGCGCGGCGATCGATGGCTCGGCGTGGAGATGGTTCGGCGCGAGATTGTAGAGGGCGTCCACGTCGTCGACGACCTCTCGCCAGTCGGTCGCGGTGTGGGCGAAGCCGAGTCTGTCGGCGGCCTCGCTGAGCGCGGCCTCGTCTCGGCCGATGAGCGTGTGGCGGTTGACGGCCGGCGCGTCGGGGAAAAACATCGGTAATCGAGCCAAGGCGTTGGCGTGGGCCCGCCCCATGAACCCGTAGCCGAGCATCCCGACGGAGAGGGGGTCAGTCATCGCTCGCCCCTAGACTGACGGCCCGTCGGCGGTCGGCTGACCGATAGATCGCGTCGATGACGCGCTGGACGGCCAACCCCTGTTCGACCGTGTTTCGATCTGGATCGCTGTCGTCAGCAACGTGATCGAGGAAGTAATCGAGTTCGGCGGCGTGGCTGTTGCGATCGGGGGTCTCGACCGCCGTTTCGGTGAAATGCTGTCCACCTGTGGTGTGGGTCTCATACAGCGTCAGCTCCTCGCTTTTGCGGTCGTAGACCGCGCCGGCATCGGCCCCACGGATGACGTACTCGTCGGTTCGCGGGCGGTTTGTTGCCCACGCGACCTCCAGAGAGATGGTCGCGCCGTCGGCCGTCCGGAGGAACGCCGAGGCGGAATCCTCCACATCGAAGGCGTCGGGTCCCTCGTCGTCGCCCCACATGTGCATGTAGCTGTAGTCCTCGCGGGTGCCGAACGCCGCGCGCGTCGTCGCCGACACCTCGACGACTTCCGGGAAATCCAATACACAGAGCGCGAGGTCGATCGCGTGGACGCCGATATCGATGAGCGCGCCGCCGCCCGCCGTCTCCCGGTCGGTGAACCACGAGCCACGACCGGGGATGCCGCGGCGGCGGACGTAGTTCGCCTCGACGTGGCTGATCTCGCCGAACCGGCCCCTGTCCCGGTAGGCGGTCAGCACGTCGACCGGCGCGGCAAACCGGTAATTGAAGCCGACCATGCAGAACCCCCCTGACTCCCGGGCCGCGTCGGCGATCCGTTCCGCGCTGTCGAGGCTGTGGGCCAGCGGCTTCTCGACGAGCACGTCGACCCCGGCATCGAGGGCCGCGGTGGCATACTGCTCGTGGTAGCGGTTCGGCGTCGTGACCAGCACCGCGTCGATGTCGTCGATGATGGCCGCTAGGTCGTCGTGGGTTGGCACCGACCACTCCTCGCTGAACTCCCGGCGAGCGGCTGCATCGATGTCGACGCCGCCGACGAGCTCGGCGTTGCGGTCGGCCAGCCGCTCGGCGTGGTGGCTCGCGATCCCGCCGAGGCCGACGATCCCGACGCTGACTGTCTGTGTTGTCATTGGCGTCTACCGGGAGGCGACGGCCGATAAAGCTGTGGCCCGGTGGTGGGCTACCGGTCGACGGAATCAGGATCTTCAAGCGCGGCCACCACGTCGACGGCGTCGCGGTTTTCGGCCACGTCGTGAACGCGGACGATGTCCGCGCCGCGCTCGGCGGCCAGCGCGGTCGCCGCAACTGTCGCGTCGAGGCGGTCGTCGGGTTCGCTGTCGATCGCACCGAACATCGATTTCCGGGAGTGGCCGACAAGCACCGGACAGCCCAAGGCTGCAAACTCGCCGAGCCGATCCAGTAACTCGAAGCTCTCCGCACTCGTTTTCCCGAAGCCGAGACCGGGATCGACGATGATCCGCTCCCGTGGGATGCCGGCTTTCTCGGCGAGTATCAGCCGTTCGTTGAGCACGCCGAGGACATCCTCGACCACGTCGTCGTAATCGATCTCCTTCCCCGGGACGACCGGCGCGTCGATTGAGTGCATCAAGATTACCGGCACCTCGCGGTCGGCGACCAACTCCCGCATCGCCGAATCGTCGAGGCCGGTCACGTCGTTGACGATGTCGGCTCCGGCATCGAGGGCTGCCTCGGCGACGGCGGCTTTCCGGGTGTCGATCGAGATAGCGACATCCAACTCCGCGACGGCATCGATGACCGGCACGACGCGGTCGATTTCTTCTTCAACACTCACCGGCTCCGCGCCGGGGCGGGTGCTTTCGCCGCCGATATCGATGATGTCCGCGCCCTCCTCGACGAGGGCTTCGGCCCCCTCGATGGCGGCCTCGCGATCGAAGAAGTCGCCGCCGTCGTAGAAGCTGTCCGGCGTGACGTTGAGGATGCCCATGACCGCCGTGCCGTCGTCCCACGGCCTGCGTTCGGGTGGCTCCGAACTGGATTCGTCGCCATCGAGACCCAACTGCTCGCGGAGGTCGGCGGCGATCGCTGGTAGCCCGAATGCACACGCCTCTAACTCCGTCGTCAACGCCCGGAACTCCGCGAGCGTCCCCGAAAGGATGAGTTCGTGGCGTTCACCCGGCGTCGTGACCCCCGAGGACACGCAGTCGCCGCCGAGAGCCGGGAACCGCTCCTGGAGGACGGCCGCCTGTCTGTCATCGACTCGCGTCGCAATCGTTCGGTGGACTGTATCTTCGCGGCTGGCTTCGATATCCGCGGCTGTGGCGTGAATCCCGTTTAGTATCTCGGTCGCCGTTTCGGTGTTGTCGACCCGTTTCGGAATATCGAGCCGCGTCACCGCCGACCGCGCTTCGCCGACCGCGAACAGCGATCCGGTGACGAGCAGGCAGTCGTTCGGGCCGACCCGTGTTTCAGCCTCGCTGATGGCGTCGGCGACCGCTTCGCCAGCGGTTACCGACTCGATGCCCTCGGTTTCGAAACAGCGGGCGAGGACGGTCGGATCTTCGGCGCGATCGAGGTTCGGCCGGCAGGTGATCACCGAGTCGGGTGTCGGCAACGCGGCGACCATCTCGGCGTGGGGTTTGTCGTGCATTGCCCCGAAGACGACATGCAGGTCGTCGTACTCGAAGGTCGATAGCGTCTCGGCGACCCGCGCGATCGCATCGGCGTTGTGCGCGCCGTCAAAGATCGTGAGCGGCTCGGTGTCGAGCACCTCGAACCGCCCCGGCCAGTGGGCGTTGCGCAGCCCCCGCTGGAGGGTGTCAGTGCTGAGGGTGGTCTGGGTCTCGATCGAATCGAGCACCTGCCCGGCCAGCGTCGTGGCGATGCCGGCGTTGAGGGCCTGATGTTCGCCGAGCAGCGCGAGCCGCGCCGAGAGATCCAGCCCATCGGCGAACGCTGCGGGGTAGCTGACGCCGCTGTCGTCGGTATCGCTTCCCGGCATCGCTACCGAGATCTGTGATTCGGTCGTCGTCACCCGGCCGTCGTAGCCAACGGTCACGTCGGTTGTGCCGTCGGTGCCGACCGTCAACACATCGCCGGCGTCAGCACGGAGCGTGGCGAGGGCGTCGCCGCTCGCGCCGGTCACCAGCGGTGTCTCGCTGGTGGGGGCGACTTTCGCTTTTGTCGCCGCGATCTCCTCGATCGTATCGCCCAAGACACTCGTATGCTCCAGCGAGACAGTCGTCACACAGCTGGCGACGGGATCGACGATGCTTGTCGCGTCGAACTCACCGCCGAGGCCGACTTCCAGCACAGCGATATCGACGTCTTGGCGGTCAAAATACCAGATCCCCAGCAGCGTGACGACCTCGAAGAAGGTGAGCGGCTCGCCGTCGGCCGCCCGATCGATCAGCCACGGTTTGACCCGCTCGACGAACTCGGTGATCGCGCGGTCGGTGATCGGCCGGCCGCCGACCTGGATCCGCTCGTTCAGCGTTTCGAGGTGTGGGGAGGTATACAGGCCGACCGAGTAGCCGGCTTCCCGCAGCACGGATTCGGTCAGCTTCGCCGTGCTGCCCTTCCCGTTGGAGCCGGCGACCTGCACGAACCGGATGTCGCTTCCAGGGTCGTCGAGCTCCGCCCGCAATGCGGCCGCAGATTCGATCCCCGGCCGCACCTGAAACCGGCGGAGGTCGAAGAGAAAATCCACCGCATCGTGATACTCCATACGGTTTGCACTCACCGCCGCCGCTTATGGGTAACGAAGGGGGGTCGGTCGAGTTCGTGGTGACCGATAGCACGTCACGGAATACCATGGATTTTAACATTTATTCCGAACCGCCAACAATCATCGACTGCACCGAGGTGAGACGCCATGGCACTGATCCGATCACCGACCAGTTCCTGGCGACAGGGCCTCGACCTCCCGAGTCAACTGTTCGAACGCAGTGGCAACGACTACGAACTGTACGAGGAGGACGGCGAGTTCGTCCTCAGCATCGAACTCCCCGGGTTCGATCCCGCGGAGATCACCGCCACGTGGGACAGCGGCGTGTTGAACATCGCCGCCGAACACGAGGACGAGAACCGCGGACAGCGACGAACCTACCACCGACGGTTCCGCTTCCCGAAGGATGTCGACGACGAGGCGATCACCGCCGAGTACAACAACGGCATCCTTGAGGTTCGGCTGCCGGTCGAGACGGATGCGGCCGTCTCCGGCACCGAGATCGAGGTGCAGGCGTAAGCGGCACCGTCGATCCGACAATTGACTCGGTAGTCCGTTTTTTCACCGCTGGAGGTGTCAGCCATGCAACTCAGTGTCAAACAACTCAAAAACCGCGACCCAGGCAGCGGCATGGCCGTCATCGACCGCGAGGCGGTTGGCGAACTTGGCGTTGCCAGCGGCGATTTCGTCGCGATCGAGGGCCGCGACGGCAGTCGCGCGGTCGCCCGCGTCTGGCCCAGCGACTCCGGCGACGCGGGTCGGGGGATTATCCGGATCGACGGCCAGCTCCGGGCTGCGGCCAACGTCAGCATCGACGAGCAGGTATCTGTCGAACCGACCGATGTGGCACCCGCCGAGCGCGTCCGCGTCGCCCTCCCCGACGCGGTGCGCGTTCGCGGCGACCTCAGCTCACATATCCGCGAGCAGCTGACCGATCACGCGGTCACAGCCGGCGACACCGTCGCCCTCCCACTGGGGTTCGGGCTACTCTCGGGACAGGGCAACCGCCGTGTCCCGCTGCGGATCGTTGACACCGATCCAGACGGAACGGTCGTCATCGGCACCGATACGGCCATCGCACTCGCCGACGCGAGCAGCGATGAGATCACCGTCGAAGGCGGAACGACCGACGACGAATCGACCGCCGCCCCCGCGGTCGCCTACGAGGATATCGGCGGCCTCGACGAGGAACTCGACATGGTGCGGGAGATGATCGAGTTGCCGATGCGGCACCCCGAGCTGTTTGGGACGCTTGGGATCGAGCCGCCGAAAGGCGTCCTCCTGCACGGCCCACCGGGCACCGGCAAGACCCTCATCGCGAAGGCGGTCGCCAACGAGATCGACGCTCACTTCCAGACGATCTCCGGCCCGGAAATAATGTCGAAATATTACCGGGCAGCAGCGAACCCATTTAGCGCGAGTCAGGCCGACTTGGCCAGCTTATTGTCCTGACAGATGTGACCGAACAGGAGCGAAACCGCCAACGCTTGAACGGATTACGCAGTGAACGGACTACCGCTCCATAGGCCGTTTATAAATATTCAGGAAGGATATTAAGATGAAAGAAGGTGGGTATAGATATCAAGAATATTGAGAGTTTCTACTTTGTTACCTGAAACTTCTCCATTTTCAAGGGCTGAGCTGTAAGCATCAAGAACATCAAGAGTGGTTAATTCTTCAAAGGTTGTAGCATCGTCTGTACTCTCGATAATTGCGTTAGCGGCCGATTTATCCACCTCGTCTGGAATTCCACTCATCTCTGATTCCTGCTCACTTTTGTCATCGGACTGCTGGGATAAAGTGGGGTAATCATCTGAACGGGTATCCCAAACATTATTGAAATCAAATGCAGTCATAGTGCTTTGAGCAGACATGCCAGTCATTTCTGAGGTCGACAGACCCACAGCGTTTCCTGCAGATGTTGATTGTCCAGTTGACTCAGTATCCCAATATGAATCAGTTACAGTGCTACTCTCAAAGTCATCACACTTTTGTTGACTTTGGAATGGGCAGTTTTCAAAGTTTTCACCTGTAATACCTCCTGTCTCAGATTGTCCATCTATTTTACCAGCAGCAAATACATTAGCTATACGACTATTATCGTAGTTTTCACCAGTGATTCCACCAGCTTTGCCCCCTTCAACAGCCCCTACAGTATATGATTGATTAATAACTGCGTCATTGAAGTTTCCGCCAACTAAGCCACCAGCTCTGGCAGAATTCTCAAATGTTATTTCTTCACCTGTTGCTGTTACTTTAGCCTTAGAATAGCTCTTTGTAACAATACCACCGACATTTTCACCGACAACGCCTCCAACTTCATCTGAGCCGGTCACCGATCCTGAGGAAAATGCCCCTTTGATAATACTGCTTCCAGCAACTGCTCCAGCAATACCAGCAACACTGTATCTGCCCGTTATTGATCCATTTGACGACACATCGCGCACAATACTTCCTTCTGCGTCAAGTGAACCCACAAGTGCACCGACACTATTATTCCCGTTAATTGTAGTGGATTCAACATTAACTGATTCGATAACTGCGCTCTCACCAACCCTTCCAAAGAGACCTATATTATCTGATGAGCTGCGGTTGATTGTAAGTCCAGAAATATTGTGCTGATTCCCATCAAACTCACCTGTAAAGCCAACCGAGTTATCCCCAACTGGTGCGAATCCTAACTCGCCGTTCCATTGTGCTGTCGTTGATGCATCAATATCATTCCCAAGCTTATAATGAGTATCTAGATCATCTTCCATTGCCTGCAACTCTGAAGCATTAGTAATAACATACGGATTAGCAGCAGTGCCACTTCCAGCAAGGTCAATAGTATCTACATCTACGAATCCATTAGCACCCTCTTTATCTTTCTTCGAGGACAACGTTGTAAGTGAAGAATCGGTATAGTATGGGGTAACAACGATATCTCCGATAACAGTACCGCCAGATCCACTGAAGTCGCCGCTTGGGCCGTCAGCCGCTCCCCAATAATTGTGAGAAGCGTTGACCGTTCGCTTTGCATCCCCTGCATCAAGCGTCCCTTCACTCCCACCAGTCAATATAGATTCATGAATTTGCCAACTCCCTTCAGAATCAATCACATCAATCGACTTATCTCCCATGGTGCTAAATTCTGAGTCATGAACAGTGCCGTTACCGGTTGCCTTTGAGGCATCTATTCCGTCACCATCAGTATCTTTCGCGGTGAAATTATTCACAACTAATTCTCCATCGGATTTTTGAGCGTTAATGCCATTCTCAGCTGTTTTTACACTCGTATCTCGAACTGTTGCTTTACCGGAAAACCCGTCATCAATTTCAACCGCATCATCGGACATATTCCGGAGAGCAACTGATTTTATTGTCCAATTCCCATTTGCTCCCGCGAGATTGATTCCCTTTTTTGCATTAATAACTGTTGTATTTTGTATGACTGCTCCGCCAGATGCTTTTCCGGCATTAATCCCATCCTCTCTATTTTCCAGCCCTGGATTCTCGATAATAGTGTCTTCTATTCTCCATTCACCAGTTGCTTCGTTGGCGTTAATACTTCCTTTGTTTAAATTAGATGACTTTATTGTCCAGTTGGCGGATGATCTAAAAAACCTGATTCCAGGACTTATGTTTGTAGTTTTCACCGATCTTATAAGTGGATTTCCACTGGTCTCACTAGCAATTATCCCTGCTCCGCTGTCGCCTGATAGTGCCTCTATTTGTGTATTAACAATGGTTGGGTTGCCAGCACTATCATACATATCGATACCGACATCGTTCGTCTTAATCGTTGTATTGGCTACACGCCAGTCTCCGGATGATCCATAGTTTAGAAGACCACGTTCGACATCTGTGATAGTCACATTACTAATTTGCAAATCATTGTCCGAAAACTCATTATCGATACCAAATTGCCAACCGGTGATATGAACTCCAACTATTTTCGGCTCCGCATCATTGGAAATCCTAATGGCTGTAGAGTCCGTTATATCTGATTTATTAGAAATATTGACACTATTATCTGTAAAAATTTTTATGTTTTTGTCGATGTTTAGAGACTCTTTATATGTCCCTGATTGGATTTTGATGTTATCAGAGTCACTTGCGTTGTCTATTGCATTTTGAATTGAACTATAATCACCAGTTTCATCAGTAGCAACAACAAGATCAGCTGACTGTGCTGCTACACTTCCAGTCAAAGCTGCTGATATCCCAATCAGAACAAACAGAACAGTAAGTATCCACGAATACTGACGGGTTTGCATATTACTTCTCACCATCGTCAAGTGAGGTCTTATCATTACACACGGTTCCATCACAAGCCGTAACACCGGTACGTTGGTGCCATCGTTTCCAACATAGCATACGTGACATTGTAACCGAATTATTAGGTTGTAAAAAAACTTTCTAATAATACTACATTGAAGTGTATATAGACCAATTTGACGGAGTACGCCCATTTTAATTTCTTTGAATCCGACAAATACGGTAAGATGCTCGTATTGCACGAGCAATCGGAGGCCTTCGAACGGGTTCGGGCATCGCTGACACTGTCGTCAGCACGAGCCGAGGCAGCCTAACCGTCAGCGCGCTGTGTTGCGGTTTTTATTCGACCCTATCGTCACCGAAGGAGAGCGTGAGCCCTCGCTTTCGTAGATGTTGATGAGTTCGGTGACGATCTCGTCGTAGGATTCGTTGTCGATGCGGAGCGCGTCAAGCCGTTCGATGGTCGCCTCGTAGAGTTCGACTGCCGGCATACCAGTGGAGAGTATGCTGTCAAGCGATTTGAGTGTAACGCCGGCCGCTGGCTACTCGCGTTCTGCGCCGGCACCGCGAACCCACTCCTCCAGCCGGAAGCGGTCGTACTCGGTTGTCGAATCAAGATGCCACTCTTCGTCGTCCCACTCGGGATAGAACGAATCACCTTCGTACGCGCCGGCGACCCGGCTCAACACCATCCGATCGATATATGGTTGAAACAGGTCGTAGATCACCGCGCCGCCGATCACGTAGGCGGTGTCGGCACCCAACGCCTCGGCGACAGCGACCGCGTCGTCGACACCGCCCGCGTGGTGAGCAGTCGACACATCAAACTCTTGGGTGCTTCGGCTGAGGACGATCTGGGCGGCGCCCGGCAGGTCGTCCAGCATCGACTCAAAGGTCACGCGACCCAGGATGACGGGATCGTCGGCGATCCGCTCGCGGTACTGCTGTTTGTCGGCCGGGATCGACGGCCACGGAAGCTCGCCGTCGTCGCCGATCACACGGTTGTCGGCGATGGCGGCGACTGACACCAGTTCCATAGCCAGCGTACGCGCGGTGGTGAGAAAACCGTTGGCGTGTCGGCTCAGCTCGGTTCGTTGATCGCAAGATCGGTCGTGGCGGCGGGCTCCTCGGTGGCCAGCGAGTAGAGCCGTTTGCGGGCATCCTGAATGTGGAGCCGCTCCTCGATGAGGTCGTCGTCGGCCAGCGTCGTCAACGCGTAGCGAACGGTGCGGGACGGAAGCAAGGATTCGGTTGCGAGATCTCCCTGCGTCAACGGCCCCTCGTATTCGAGCGTTTTGTACACTAACTTCGCGCTCGGCGGGAGTTCTTCGAGGGTCGATCGGGTGGCGTCGTCCATATGGAATAGCCGCTATGTCCGCAATTAAACACCACGGGGTTGTGCGTCGGTCGCGGTCGAGCGTATGTGTTGCTACCGCCGGTAAGCTGTGGCTGTCGGGCGTGAAATCAGCACCAAAACCGATCGTCGATCAGCATCCGCGCGGCGTCGCCCGGTCGCTACGGTGCTTCGCCGGTTTCAAGCGTGAAGTCCGCAATCGGGTAGGCCACACAGGTCAGCGTGTAGCCTTCCTCCATCTCTTCGTCAGTGAACGTCTCCTGCTCGTAGTGGATCACGTGATCCTCGGCGGGGCCGTCCTCGATGTGGCCCGCACAGGAGACACACTGGCCCTGTCGGCAGGCATACGGGAGATCGAACCCTTCGTCTTCGGCCGTATCAAGGATCGTCTCGTTGCTGGCGACCTCGATGGTTTCACCCTGTTTGGCGAGTTCGATCTCGTGGTATTCGACCTCGTCTTCGGGCATATCCGCCGGACTCTGTTCTTCGGGTTCTGCTTCTTCGAGCTCGCCGCCCTCGCCACCCTCGCCGCCGCCCTCGATGGCGACCGCGCCGCCACCGCCGCCGATCGATCGGTTCATCGGCTCGGGGAAGCTGGTCTCCGGCACCGCCGCTGCGCGCTTTTCAAGGATCTCCTGGGAGATATCCGGGTTGGACTCCCACTCGGTTCCGTTGGCAAAGTGCAGCACGACAAACATCCCCGTCAGGGCTGCAGCGATGCCGAACGCCACAAGATCAACCATATTGGGGCGTTAGGAATCGGGGGTTAATTACCTTACGAGGTTCCGCCTGCCTGGTTCGGTGTGCGATCCTGGGGCTACTTGTCGCGCGCGACGTGATGTCGCCCGAACCCGTACCGCAGCCGGTTGGCCAGCCGCCGGGAGAGCCGGCCCTCGTTGCGGCTGTCGAACCGCTCGGCGAGCGCCTGGTAGATCAGCGGCACCGGCACCTCCTGTTCGAGTGACTCCTTGACGGTCCACGTCCCCGTTGACCCGCCGGCGATGTGGTCGGCGACATCGCCAAGTGGATCGTCGGCGGTACCCTCCTCGCGGAAGGCCTCCTCACAGAGCTCCAACAGCCACGACCGGATGACTGCGCCGTTGTTCCACGTCCGGGCGATCGACTCCATATCGAGGTCGTAGCGGCCGTTGGCCAACAGTTCGAACCCCTCGCCGTAGGCCTGCATCAGCGCGTACTCGACACCGTTGTGTACCATCTTCACGTAGTGGCCCGCCCCCGACTCGCCCATGCGATCGTGGCCGTCCGGCCCGGTGGCGACGGCATCGAAGACGGGTGTCATCTCGTCGTAGGCCCATGCGGGGCCGCCGATCATGAGCGAAAATCCCAGCTCCGCGCCAGCGGGGCCGCCGGAGGTGCCACAGTCGAGGTAGGCTGCCGGGGTCGCTTCGGCGCGATCAACCGACGCCTGGAAGTTGGAGTTGCCGCCGTCGACGACGATATCCTCGTCGGTGAGGTGGGGATCGAGATCGTTGAGTGTCGCATCGACTGCCGTGCCGGCCGGCACCATCAGCCAGATCCGTTTGTTGTCGCCGAGCGTCTCAACGAAATCTTCGATCGAGTCGGCAGGCGTCGCCCCCGCGTCGGCCGCCGTTGCGACCGCGTCGTCGTCGAGATCGAAGGCAACCACGTCGTGGCCGCCGTCGAGTGTGCGATCAACAACGATCTGTCCCATCCGGCCAAGGCCGATCACACCGAGTTGCATGCGCGAGGGAAGGCGATGGGGGGTGGTAGTGGTTGTGATGTCGTCGCCACCACAGCGAGGTTGCGTTGGCATCGTCAACTCAGGGTGGGTGTGCTGGCATCCGCAACACGGGAGAGTTTTGGGCGTTGCCGACGACGGCGACCCATGGACGACGATCTCATCGACAGCAGCGAACTCCCCATCGACCGCCGGTCGCTCCTGCCAGGGACGGGCTTCTTTTATCCCGACTCACTCGACGAGGGCCGCAGCGAGGAGCGCGCCAAAGCCGCCCTTGAGGACGCGGAGGCGGTTGTCGTCACCGACTCCGACGCTGACGGGCTGGGCTGTGTCGCGCTGATCCGCGAGGCCTACGACGCAGCCTGCGATGTGGAGCCGTTTCTGGAGACGATCGAGAACAGATTGTCCGACGACAGCGACGATGGCGGCGTCATCGACAACGAGCCGGAGCTGCCGGAATCGACGGTCGGCCTCATCGCCGCCGGCCCACATTCGCTAACCAAATCGCTCGAATACGTCGCCGCCTACGGCGACAGCGGGATCGACGTCTTCGTCTGCGATATCTCGCCTGACGCCTACGAGTCGGTCGCCGATCCACTCGGGACAGTCGTCGAGCAGAGCGACCGCGTTTCGTGGTATGACCACCACCAGTGGCCGGCGGATGCGGCCGCCGGCGTCCGCGATGCGGGCGTCGATCTCGTCATCGGCGACTCCGACGAGGAGTGCAGCACGGACGTGACGCTGCGCTCGCTGGACTACGAGTTCGACGACCGGTTCACCGAGCTGGCGGACGTGACCCGCGATCACGATCTGTGGATCAACGACGATCCCCGAAGCAAGGATCTCGCCGACTACGCCTTCTGGACCGATCCCGCCGAGTACGCGGCTGTCGTCGGCGCCTACGGCGCGTCGCTGCCGGCGGTTGTCGAGGCCTACATCGCCGACCGCCGCGTCGAAAAGGAGCAGCTGATCGAGAAAGCCGTCGACCGTGCGGCCTACAAATCGATCGGCCCGTGGACGGTCGGCGTCACCTACGGCCGCTGCTCGCAAAATGAGGTCGCCGACGCGCTTCAGGCGGCAGGTGCTGATGCGGCGATCATCGTCAAACCCTCCGGCAGCGCGAGCATCCGCGGCGGCGAAAGCTTCGAGTCAGCCCACCTGGTCGCCCGCCAGGTCAATGGCGGCGGCCACCCGAAGGCCGCGGGCTGCAAACCCGACATCTACGACGATATGATGGATTACGCCTACCACTGGACGACCGAAGGTGAGGCCGCAAAACGGGTGATCCTCCAGGCGTTCCGCCGGGTCGCCGAGGAGCACGCTGCGGCGGACAGCGACGAGGAGACGACTGATAGCGATGGTGAGGCAGCCGACAGCGACAGCGAAACAGCCGACAGCGGCGTCGACGACGCGGCGACCGAGTAGCGATCAGATAGCGACCAACACGTGTCGATGAGACAGAAAAACGCCGGCAAGCGGCGGGCTTGTTAAGTGTCTTCCAGCCCTTTGATCTATTGCACTGATGGCATCTCAAATGCCCGATCCTGACGACTACGAGTGGGAGTTCGAAACGCGCGGTAGCGTAGGTATCTGGTTCATGAACGGGTGGCAGGGGTTCGCCGACGAGGATCTCGAAGCCGCCAGCAACCACTACCGCGAGCGTGGAACACAGGACGACATCGAGGCGACGATCGCTGTCTTCGGTGACGGCACCAATCTCGCCAAGGAAACCCAGGAGTACATGGGTGAGGAGTGGTCGGCCAACGGTGAGTACACCGGGGTTGACAAGGTCGGCTTTGTCTCCGACGGGATCGCCGCCATGGCGGTGAAATCCCACATGGATATTCCGGATGCTGAGGTCGAGAGCTTTGACCGTCTCGACACCGCCGTCGAGTGGGCACAGAGCTAACACCGACCCGACTGCGCCGCCGATCACGCGCGACCGGGCGGCTGCTCTCCCCGACACTTATTATCCCGTAAACGACACAGCCGAGTGTGGTTTACGAGACCGACAACCGGACGATCGCCGACGCCGTCGCCCGCGTTCTCGACGGCGACCAGATCGACCGCACGGACGCCATCGCGCTGTTAGCGCAGCCGGTCGAGGAGCTCGCGGCGGCGGCCGATACGGTACGGGCGACCCTCGGCGACGGCACCGTCGATGCCTGCAGCATCGTCAACGCCAAAGCCGGCAACTGCGCCGAGGACTGCGGCTTCTGTGCCCAGTCGGCGCACTTCGATACCGGCATCGAGACCCACGGCTTCCTCGATCCTGAGGAAATCCTGGCGGCCGCCAAACGCGCCGAAGCCGACGGCGCACAGCGGTTCGGCATCGTCGTCGCCGAGAAGGGTGTGAGCAAAGAAAAGCGACCTGAGGAGTGGGCGGACGTCCTTCGGGCGGTTCGGCTCGTCCGCGATGAGACGGCTGTCGAAATCGACGCCAGCCTCGGGTTACTCACCCAGGAAGAAGCCAACATTCTCGCCGACGAGGGGCTCAACCACTACAATCACAACATCGAGACCTCCCCACGGTATTTCGACAAAATTGTCTCGACACACTCCTTCGAGGATCGGCTGAAGACCTTGCGGCGCGCGAAGAACGCGGGGATGGATCTTTGTGCCGGCGTCATCCTCGGGATGGGCGAAACGCCGGCCGACCGTGTCGACGCCGCCCTCGAACTCCGGAAACTAGGCGTCTCGTCGCTGCCGGTCAACATCCTCAATCCGGTCGCGGGCACGCCGCTCGGCGACCGCGAGTCGGCGGCGATCTCGAAACCCGACCTCATCAAGACGATCGCCGTCTACCGGCTGCTCCATCCGACCGCCCGCGTTCGCTTGACGGGTGGCCGCGAGGTCAACCTCGCCGAGGACGAACAGCACTGGCCCTTCGAGGCCGGTGCGGACGGGCTGCTTACCGGCGATTATCTCACGACCGGTGGACAGGACGCCGCGACCGACATCGAGGTAATCGAGGATGCCGGCCTTGAGCCCAACACCGCGGTCAACGAGTTCGATCCCGAGCGCGTCAAACGAGCAGCGGGTTCCGACACCGACGCCGTGGGCGACGCGGTCGACTCGCGTGCCGACGACTGAACTTTACTCGCCGGTAAACTCCGGTTCCTCGTCGTTGCCGAACGCGTTGACGCCCTCGGTGAAATCCGCCGTATCGAGTAGCTGCCCGAAGGCGTGAGCCTCGATTTCGAGGCCGGCGTCGGTGTCGTTGCGGCCGGCTCGCATCGCGCGTTTCGTGTATTTTTGGGCGATCGGTGGGCCGGCCGCCAGCCCTTCGGCGAGCTCCATCGCCGCCGACTCGAACGCCTCGTCGTCGCCATCGACAACGCGGGCCAGAAACCCGTCGTCGGCCATCTCCGCTGCGCTGTAGTGGTCGCCGGTGAAGATGATCTCCTTGGCGCGACTCTCGCCGATCAGAGTCGGCAGTCGCTGGGTGCCGCCCCACCCCGGTAGCAGGCCGAGGTTGTGTTCGGGTTGGCCGAACGTCGAGTCGGCGGTGGCGATCCGGAGATCCGCCGCGGTCGCCAACTCCATGCCACCGCCGAGACAGACGCCGTCGATGGCGGCGATAACGGGCGTGTCGCAGGCCTCCAGTTTGCCGAATGTTTGCTGGCCGGTGCGGGCGAGCTCGACGCCGTCGGTGGCGGTCATCCCGTCGGCGGCCAACGCCGAGAGGTCGGCCCCGGCCGAGAACGCGCGGTCGCCCGCCCCGGAGAGAAGGAGACAGCGAACGTCGCTGTCGGCGTCGAGGGTGTCGATTGCGGTCGCCAACTCGTTGAGGAGTGCTGGCGTGATCGTGTTCAGCTCGTCCGGCCGGTCGAGGATAACCCGGGCGACGCCGTCGGTTCGCTCCGTTCGGAGCGTTTCGAACTCGGTGGTGGTCGTGTCGCTGTCGTCGCTGTTTGGTTCCATACTCGACTTACCGGCGGACGGCGATTCAACGTTCCGTCTCGGCGACGATCAGGTGCTGTGAACGCTCCGATTCGACCCGATGCCGAGGGCATCGGCGTCGCTCACCTCATGGCCGACAACATGGCCGTTGAGCGTTGCGGCCGCCGGCGACTCCCGGATCGCCTCATCGTCGTAGCCGGCGTCCTCAAAGGCACTCATGATCGACCGCTTGTTTCGGAGATTGTACTTCTGGTGGTAGTCCTCGGCCGGATAAAACCGCGGGCTCTGTTCGATCCGTGTTGCGATCCCATCGGCCGTGTAGCCGTTGGCGTCGAGATAGTCGGTCAGCGTCTCACGCTGGTCGGCGGTCGCAACGAACACGATGTTCTGGTACTGCGTTTTCCGTGTCTGTTCGTTCGGATCGTGGCTCCGAAAGACGAGATCGAGCAGCTCGGCGAACGATCGCGTTGCGGGATCGTAGTCGACCTGGAACGCTTCGGTGTGATCGCCGAGATCGTGGTATGTCGGGTCGGTTTTCGTGCCACCGGCGTAGCCGACGCGGGTGCGGACGACACCGTCAAGCGCGCCGAACTGCGCGTCTGGCCCCCAGAAACAGCCCAGCGCGAACGTCGCCGTCTCGGTCGCGTCGCTGTCGGGTGCGGCACGGTCGAAGGCCGTGATCTGCTCGGCTGTCGGTGCCATCTACTCCTCCGCGTCGAAATCGAGTGCGAGCCCGTTGATACAGTAGCGTTTCCCGGTCGGCTCCGGGCCGTCCTCGAAGACGTGGCCCAGGTGGCCCTCGCAGCTGCTACAGACGACTTCGGTGCGGGTGCGCCCGAGGCTGTGATCCGCGCGTGTTTCGACGGCATCACTGTCGGCTGGATCGTAGAAGCTTGGCCACCCGGTGCCGGACTCGAACTTTTCGTCGGTCGTAAACAGTTCCTGGCCACAACCGGCACACTGGAAGACGCCATCGTCGCTGATCTCCAACAGCGGTGATGAGCCGGGCGGTTCCGTGCCGGCCTCCCGGAGGATCTCGTACTCCTCGGCTGAGAGCTGTTGTCGCCACTCGTCGTCGGTGTCGGGGTGTTGGTGATCGGGCTGATTGCTCATACCCCATCAAGGTGTTACAGCGGTATAGTTCTCGCGGGGGTTAGACGGGCTCGTTTTCGGCTGTGGGCACGTCCGCCGGGGTAACCTCCTCGGCGTCGCGGTGGATCGACGCATACCGGTCGGTTGCCCATTCGACGGCCTCCCGCGTGTCGTTGACAACGATCCCATGGATACCGCGGTCGGCGTAGACGATCAGCCCCACGTGGTCGGGGTCGGTGCCGATCCAGAACCCGAACTCGGCGTCGACCGGCGCGCTGTAAACCGAAAACAGCTCCCGCTGGAGGCGGTCGGCGACGGTCTCCGGATCGATCGACGACAGCTGTGCGAAGACGGAGTCGGCGAGTGTCATCTCCAGGGTGGTGTCGTTGGTGGCTGCGGTTCGGAACACCCGATCCGTATACCCCGAGAGCGCGCGCGGCGACCCCCCGGATCCGGTCGGCGTCGGCAACCCGATCGAGAAACTCCGTCAGCACCGCGTCGGGCACCGACTCCTCGGTCGGATAGCTGTCAGCTCCCTCAAGCACCGCCGTCGGCAGCTCGTGATCGCCTGACAGCGGCGACAACACCTGGCCCGCGGCGTGGATCGACCGGATCGAGCCGACGCTGTCGGCGTACACCTCGGCGGTGGCCTCGCCGGCGACGGTCGGCTGCCAGACGCCGTTGTGATAGCTCACCAGATCCGCCCCTTCGAGCTCTCTGACGACCGTATCCAGCGTCGACCGCGGCATCGACAGCGTGTCGACGAGCTCGCGTTTCTCCTGGGGCTCCTCGACGATCGCCTGCAGGCAGTCCCACCGTCGGTTGACAGTGTAGAGTAGCTCGTGGGGGCTCTGATCCGACATCTGTTCGTTGCCTGCAACGATCTTGGTGGAGGGGAATATACTTTCGGTGGGGGTAGACGAGTTTGGGACACCTACAGACGCTTGGAACGAGGGACGGTAGATGGCATAATATGGGTGGCTTCCCAACCCGTGACTGTCCACCACTGACCCCTCGGCCCTCTCCACCTGTCCGTTCCACCGTGATCTGTCTCGCCCACGCCTCGGCCCTCCACTGACGGCTCCCAGTCGTCTCTCCGAGCGGGTTGTGTGGTGGAAGGAACCGCAATCGTTTCAACCGCTGGTGTGCTGTTTCTCGACTGTCGATACCGCCGGGTCGACAGCTGTCCAGTCGGACGGCGCGGCCACCACAGCTATAGGCCGCTGTCCCGAGACCCCAGTCATGACCGATACGGTATGGGTTGTTCGGCACGGGCAACGGCAGGATACGGTCGATCCGGACTGGGAGCTGACCGCCGCCCGCGTTCACGATCCGGGGCTGACCGAGCTTGGTCGCTGGCAGGCGTGGCGATGTGGCCGATTTTTCGCCGACACCGGCATCGATTTCGAGGCGATCTACTGTTCGCCGTTTCTCCGGGCCGTCCAGACGACCGCTGAGATCTGTGGGGAGATCGGTGGGACAGGCTGGCTGGAACCTGGCCTCGGCGAACACCGCAACAGTGAGTGGTTCGACAGCGAGCCAGACACGCTCTCGTTCGAAACGCTGGCGGACTACTTCGATCCGATCCGCGATGACCACGAACCCTTTGTTGTCCCCGAATTCCCCGAAACCCACGACGAGGCCGAAGCGCGCGCCGGCGAGACCGCCCGCCGAATCGCCGACGCCCACGAGGGTCGGGTGCTCATGATCGGCCACGGGCTCACCATCGGCGGCGTCGTCCGCGGTCTCGTCGGCTCGACCGAGGGTGTCGACGCGCCACTCTGTGGGCTCACCCGGATCGACCGCGTTGCTGACGGCTGGGAGCTCGGATTTTCGGGCAAGACTGACCATCTCGACTAACAGCAGCAGTTTGTACTCGGCGACACCGATCTCAGTCGAGCAGGTCACGCAGATCGGCCGCATCTACTGCATTCATCCTGTTGAGATACGCTTCCACGTCATGAACTGTTTCCAGCGATGTTGCCTCCTGTAGTTTTGCCTCAGCTGCTGGACTGTATGTGGCGAGATCAGTTTGATTATAGTCGTGATCGTCATCGATATAGAACAGGTAGATGAGATGGTACTCGGCGTCACCACGCGGTATTTCGTCGACAACTTTGGTGTAGAGTCTGATCTGGTCACCGACTGCGTAGATGTCAAGCAGTCCGATCCGCTCGTAGCGTAGCGAGCTTGGTTTTGCGTCGCTTTCGAGAATAGAACACAATCGCTTGATTATCTGTTCTTGCTCACTTTGCTCAAGCGAACGCAGATTCGACGCCGCTTCTCCCGCAAAAATGGCCCGAGTCTCCTCGTCGGTTAGTGGAATTTCGCTCACGGGAACCGCAGTTAGGACTCTAGAATCGATTCGAGATCAGCTTTGCTCGCGGTGTTCTCATCGGAAATATCCTCAATACCACGGAGCACACCCGCCGGGATGACGGGGTCATCTTCTTCTGATCCCGTTTCAGTGTCGTCATCGGCAGGTTGCAGACTCATTGCTCAGTTTTAGCCCAGCCAGCAGTATAAAACTTCGTTCACCAACAGATCGCCGGGTAGCGCTTCACCGGTGTAACTGATATGATCTGTGCTCCGAACAGTCGACGACGTAACTTCTATACCAGCGCGGGACGCACCCACACACGATATGAGTCAGTCGTACAATCGCGGCACAATCGAGAGCTTCGGCCGGTGGCGGGAGTTCTCCGCCGGGATGTGGGCATGGATCTTCCACAAGTTCACCGGCTGGGTGCTCGTGGGGTATCTCTTCACCCACATCGCCGTCCTCAGCACCGCCATGGAGGGCGCGGAGATGTACACAAATACGATCGTCACGCTCGAAGGGTTGTTGCTCGTTCGCATCCTTGAGGTCGGGCTGCTGGCGGTCGCCGTCTTCCACATCCTCAACGGCCTGCGGCTGCTGTTGGTCGATCTTGGGGTCGGACTCGAATCACAGGACAAGAGCTTCTATGCGTCGGTGATCCTGACGGGCGCGATCACGGTCGCTTCGGTGCCGACGTTCATCGCGGGGGCGTTCTAACGATGGCCGAACACTACTCCTCGTTCACTGAGGGCGGGCGACTCTGGCTCTGGCAGCGCATTACGGCAGCGTTTCTCGTCGTGGTGCTTGCCTTCCATTTCTTCCTGCTGCATTTCGTCTACCACGCCGACGAGGTGACGTTCGCGCTGAGCCAATCGCGGATGGAGACCTGGACGTACTACTCGCTGATGGTGTTGTTCCTGATCACGGCGACGTTCCACGGCGTCAACGGGGTTTACAACGCTCTCATCAACCAAGGGTTGACAGGGACGAAACGCCAAGTGGTCAAATGGACACTCGTCGTTGCCAGCGGGATCCTCCTCGTTCAGGGGATTCGCACCGCAAACGCCTGGGCAGGCATCGGGGTCTTCTAACATGAGCACACACCCACCACAACAGCAATCCGAGGAATCGGCCGCCGAACAGTCGACGGAGCCGGCCGAAACCGAGTCGGAGCACGACCACGACCACGCTGCTGGGCCGCGCCGAGATGTCGGCACCCAGACCACCGAGACCGAACACGAACCCGACGGTGCCGACGACACACGGGAGATCAGGGTCTTCCGCTACGATCCCGAGGTCGAGGAGAAACAGGAGCCGCGGTTCGACACGTTCCACGTCCCCTTCACGAAGGGGATGACCGTCCTCGATGCCGTGATCTACGCCCGCGATCAGTTCGATCCCTCACTCACCTTCCGGCACTCCTGTCGGCAGGCGGTCTGTGGCTCGGATGCTTTCTTCATCAACGGCCAGCAGCGACTCGGCTGCAAGACCCAGATCTCGGAGCTAGAGGAGCCGATCCGGATCGAACCCCTGCCGCATCAGGATGTTGTCAAGGATCTCGTCGTCGACATGGATCACTTCTACGAGGAGATGGAGGCGGTCGATCCCTACTTCGATCCCGACGAGACACCGGACGGCGAGCTTGAGGAACAGCGACAGTCACGCGAAAACCGCGAGAAGGTCAAGATGTCGACGCGGTGTATCTGGTGTGGGGCGTGTTTCTCCTCGTGTAACATCGCCGCCGGTGACAACGAGTATCTCGGCCCGGCCGCGCTCAACAAGGCCTACCGGTTTGCGATGGACGACCGCGAGGGCGACCAGAAGACGCAGGATCGCCTCGAAACGATCGAACAGGAACACGGCGTCTGGCGGTGTCAGACCCAGTTCTCCTGTACGAACGTCTGCCCGAAGGATATCCCGCTGACCGAGCACATCCAGGAGCTGAAACGCGAAGCCGTCAAGAAGAATCTGAAGTTCTGGTAGACACTGGCGACCGTTTTACACCATCTATGCGCACTGCTGGTGGTCTGTGAGCCGAACGACGGCGGCACCGCCGGGGATTGCCGGCTGAACCGCCGCCGAGTGGTACAATGAATCCTGTCGGCCGGCCGCTGCGAATGCAAGCGACCGCTTGTTCAACTGTCCGCGATGGGCTAAACGTTGTCGCAACCCGGTTCGTAAACTGGTTGCTGGTGGCACCTCATGGACATTGAGTAGTGACTGACCGGCGACCGATCATCTCACGGTGAGCGGCAGAACGCCTTACCATCGGACTGCTGCTTCGAAAGGCGGGACGGCGGTGGATGTGGGTCGACCCGCCAAGGGGAGTCGGTACAATGAACGGTCTCGGGCGTGGCCGTGGCGGGTGGCACACGACCAGTTGGTTAACGCGTCGAAAGCTACTAAAAGATTCTGCAACGTATTAGTCAAATAGTGTAATAGCAGCAATAGTTATCGCTTCTGTGTAAAATATTTATTCTTTCGCAGTGTATTCTACCATGATGTAGGTGGTCTCTTCGCTGCCCTTGGATGGCTCCGCCAGCGCGCTCAGCAGTCGGGGTTAGCGCGGCGGTGGCCCGTCGAATCCGAATGTTTTACTCCGTGCCTCCCGTTGGCATAGCTATGGTTGGGAGCACCATCGCTCGGCCGCCGACAGTCGGGGCTGGCTCGACGAGACGGCCGCAGCCGAGCCCGTGCTCCCGAGACTGCTGGTAACGCTCACGAGCACAAACCCAACACTACTCAACTATGTACGAACACGATGTCGTCGTCGTCGGCGCGGGCGGGGCCGGACTCCGGGCTGCAATCGCCGCCGACGAGGCCGGTGCGGATGTCGCTATCGTCTCGAAACTCCACCCGGTGCGGAGCCACACGGGCGCGGCCGAAGGCGGAATCAACGCCGCCCTCCGGGATGCCGACTCCTGGGAGGATCACGCCTACGACACGATGAAGGGCTCCGATTATCTGGGCGACGCCCCCGCGATCGAGACGCTCTGTCAGAACAGCCCCTACGAGGTCATTCAGCTCGAACACTGGGGGATGGCCTTCTCCCGTGAGGACGATGGCCGCGTCTCCCAGCGACCCTTCGGTGGGCTGTCGTTCCCCCGGACAACCTACGCCGGTGCCGAAACCGGCCACCACCTGCTGCATACGATGTACGAGCAGGTCGTCAAGCGGGGCATCGAGGTCTACGACGAGTGGCACGTTCTCGACCTCGCGGTCACCGACGAGGAACGCCCGGAGGATCGCCACTGCCACGGTGTCGTCGGCTACGACGTGGCGACCGGCGAAGTCTCGGGCTTCAAGGCCCGCGATGGCGTCATCCTTGCGACCGGCGGCCCGGGCCAAGCGTTCGACCACACGACCAACGCGGTTTCCTGTACCGGCGACGGCCAAGCGATGGCCTACCGCGCCGGCGTCCCGCTGGAGGACATGGAGTTCATCCAGTTCCACCCCACCACTCTCCCGTCGACTGGCGTCCTCATCTCCGAGGGCGTTCGTGGCGAAGGCGGAATACTGTATAACAACGAGGGCGAGCGGTTCATGTTCGAACACGGCTACGCCAACAACGACGGCGAACTCGCCTCCCGTGACGTGGTTTCCCGCGCTGAACTCACCGAGGTCAACGAGGGCCGCGGCATCGAAGACGAGTACGTCCACCTCGACATGCGCCATCTCGGCGAGGAGCGCATCCTCGACCGCCTCGAAAACATCCTCCATCTCGCGGAGGACTTCGAGGGCGCGGATGGCCTCGAAGAGCCGATGCCGGTCAAACCCGGCCAACATTACGCCATGGGCGGCATCGAGACCGACGAGAACGGCGAGACCTGCGTCGGCGGCCTCTACGCCGCCGGCGAATGTGCCTGCGCCTCCGTTCACGGCGCGAACCGCCTCGGCGGCAACGCCCTCCCCGAGCTCATCGTCTTCGGCAAGCGCGCGGGCTACCACGCTGCCGGCAAGGAGATGGAGCCCGCTGAAATCGAGACCGGCCAACGCGGTGAGTTCGAGCGCGCGACCGTCGACAGCCCAGTCAAGCTCGGCGAGCCCGGCTCACTCGGCGACGCCGTTGCCGACGGCGGAGCTGTCGCCGCAGGCGGTTCGGCTGACGCCGACTCCGTCCTTGACACTACCGTCGAACAGGCGCGCCAGCGAATCGATGAGCTGCTGAACAGCGACGGGATCCACCACTCGGAGGTGCGGGCCGACGTTCAAGAGACGATGACCGCGAAGGTCAACGTCTTCCGCGAGGAAGATGGGCTGAAAGAGGCACTCCGAGAGATCCGCCAGGCACGAGAGGAGTACGAGAACGTGGCTGTCTCCGATCCCTCCCAGACGTTCAACACCGATCTGTTGCAGACGATCGAGACCCGAAACCTGTTGGATCTTGCCGAGGCGATCACCGTCGGCGCGCTCGCCCGCGATGAGTTCCGCGGGGCTCACTGGCGGGCCGAACACCAGGAGCGCAAGGACGACGAGTGGCTGAAACACACGCTGCTGTCGTGGAACGATGGCTCCCCGGAGCTGTGGTACCGGCCGGTCATCCTTGAGGGCGAAGAGAAGACCTACGAGCCGAAAACCCGGAGCTACTGAGCGTCGACGCCGATCGCGCCGCTGTGTGGCATCGTCTCCGGTGGTCGACCCGCGCCCGCAACACATTTTGCCCGAGGGAAATACGTTGAGGTATGATTAATGAGACCGTCGAGGAGATTCAGGGGATGCACTCCCACAGCTCCTCGACAATCGCCATCAAGGCGACCGAAGCGCTGTCGGAGCTGCTCGACCGCGAGTACGCCTCCGTCGACGAGTTCGAACTCGACCTCCAGCGCAACGCCGGCGCGCTCCGGCGGGCCAACCCCTCGCATGCCTCCCTCCACAACGCGGTGCGGGCGGTCGAACGCTCGGTTGTCGATGTCACCGACACCGTCGCCGACGCCAAGGAGCTCACCCGCGAGACGATCGACCGCGTCGTCGACGACATCGAAACCGGCAAACGCCGGGCCGCCGAGCATGCCGCCGACACCTTCGAAGACGGTGAGACGTTCATGACACACGATTTCTCCTCGACCGCGCTGGCTGCGGTCGAAACCGCCGCCCAGGAGGGCCACTATCTCGATGCCTACGTGATGGAGGCCCGGCCCCGATATATCGGCCGTGGCACCGCGCGGATGCTGTCGGCGATCGATCGGGTTGAGCCACACCTGATCGTCGACAACGCGATGGGCCACTATCTCGCGGAGTGTGACCGCGTCATCATCGGGTTGGACTGCATTGTCGACGACACGCTGTACAACCGGGTTGGCACCTTCCCGCTGGCGGCGACAGCGAACCAACTGGATGTGCCGGTCGTCGCCGTCGGCTCCGGCGCGAAGGTGATCGAGGAGGGGTTCGTGTTTGAAAATCAGTACCGGGATCCCTCGGAGGTGATGCTTGAACCCGTCGAGGGGATCACCATCGAGAACCCGGCCTATGATGCGACACCGGTCGAACTCATCGATACGCTGATCACCGATACCGGGGTTCACGACATCTGACCTGCCGGCGTTCCACCACCGACTGCCAGCAAGCACTGTGCCAACCGAGGCATCCTTACGACCACACCACCCATACACCGTATGGACGACACAGAAGAGCCCGTGGCGGCCGCCGCCGAGGAGTCACGGGATCTCTATGAGATCGCCTCCTGGGAGGAGCGCACCTCGATCGACGGGGCGGCGGTCGCCCTCTACTGGCTGCTGACGCGGGCGGCAAAATGGATCGTCGTCCTCCTTGCGCTCGGCATCCTCGCCGGGATCGGTGGGCTGGCCGCGCTTAGCGATCCCGCCGTCGGCATGTTGACGCTGCTGTCGGTGGTGCCGGCCGCCGGGTTGACCCTCTATGTGTACCGATCGGACGTGACCGACGCCGAGCCGCTATCGTTGCTGGTGACGACGTTTCTGCTCTCGATTCTGTTTGCGACGTTTGCGGCCGTGTTCAACTCGACGGCCCGACGGTTCTTCGAGCCGCTTGGGGTGTTAGGGATGCCACTGTTTTTCTTCCTGATTGTTGGCCCCGGCGAGGAAACGGTCAAGCTGCTTGCGGTGCGGCTGTACGCCTACACCGACCGTCGGTTCGACGCCGTCATCGACGGGGCGGTGTACGGCGCGGTCGCCGGCCTCGGCTTTGCGACGATCGAAAACGCGCTGTACATCCTCCGGCAGCTCTCCGAAACCGGCGAGTTGGCCGAACTGACGATCGGATTGAGCGCGGTCGCCGCCGGCGGTGATATCACCGCGGTGCGCGCGCTCGCGGGGCCGGGCCACGTGATCTACTCCTCGATCGCGGGCTACTATCTCGGATTAGCAAAATTCAATCCCGCAAACAAGGGGCCGATCGTCGTCAAGGGGCTGCTGCTTGCGGCCGTGATTCACGCGACCTACAACTCGACGGTAAGCATCGGCTCCTACGTCGTTACCTCGATCACCGGCCTCCCGGGGCTCGGTGGGTTTCTGGTCTACGTCATCATCTTCGACAGCATCTTCGGGCTGTTCCTGCTGCGGAAGCTATGGCGATACCGGCGGCACTACCGGGAGACAAACGGCGCGGAGGCTGCCACGGCGGTCGAACAGTAACCTACAGCTTTTCGCGGTCGATCCCGATCCCGGTCGGCGTGACGATCAGCTGGTCGTCACCCTTCTGGACGATGTCGCCGTCAACCTCGCGGGTGACCTGTCGGAGCTCGTCGATGATGTGTTCGATCGTCCGGTCACTCGTGCTGTGGCGGGTGATATCCGCAAGCACGAGGTCGCCGTCGTAGATGGCGTCTTTGATATCGATCACGTCGTGTTTGTCGCTGATCTCGGCGATCCGAACGGACATCCCCGCGCTCTCGGCAGCCCCTGAGACATCGCTCATATCGAGTTCGACGTACTCCGACGCCGACTGCCCGTTGTCGCTACCGAGGATCTTACTCATGATACCCATAGGGTACCGGAGCCGGCGTTCAACAATAGTTCTTACGTCAGACAGGCCCCTGACAGCTCACGAAAATCCCCGATCTGTGGGGTTTTGTCGCTGTAGCCCGAGCCACCGGTATGACCGTTAGTCTCTGCGTGCGGGAGCCCTACCAAGTCGATGGCAACCGCCACCTCCGGTTTGGCGTCGCCGCCGCGGCCGCGGTGCCGGGGATCGGCGCGCTCGCGCCGGTCGTCTCCGCCGACGGTGCGGCCGCGGTGGGCGGCCACATCGACGACACCCTCGGCGACCGCCTGACTCGCTATCTTGCTGACGGCGTTGCGATCGACGACGCGGTCGAGGTGCTGCTCGGTGCTGCGGACGTGTCGGTGCGGCGCGGCCGACAGCTCCACGGTGTCGGCCGGTCGTCGAGTGTGACCGCCACCGGCCGCGACTGCGTGGCGGCCGCCGACCGCGATGGTGATCACTACACTGTCGCCGGCACGCACCTGCCGAGCGAGGCGGCTCTTGATGCGATCGCCGATCGATACACCGGGGCTGCCTTCGGCGACGACCCGCTGGCCGAGCGGTTGATCGACGCGCTGACGGCGGCAAGCGGGGTCGGCATCGACAGCCGCCGCGGTGGCGACGCTGACAGCGATGGGCCGCTCACGGTCGGTAGCGCGGCGGTTCGGGTTGTGACGACCGAAGCAACCGACGACCGCCGGTTCTACAACGATCTCCGGATCGACGCCAGCGAGTCGCCGATCGCCGATCTCGAAACGACGTACAACGCCGCGCTGTTGGGGTATGAACAAACAGTCGACGCCTACGCTGATCCGGATGGGTCTCCCTCTTCCTAACAGCAAGAACTGAACTCTGGTGGCTGCCCGGCGTTAGACCGAAAACTCATAGAGGTCGTCGCCGACGTGGTGGATCGAGCTGACGACCTTCCCGGACTCGCCGACCATGTCGTCGCTGTCGGTCTGTGCGCGGCCGATGGCGAGCACCTTGTCGTGTGTTTCCTCGGCGATAGCGACCAGATCGCCGTCGGTGATCCCGTCGTCGACCTCGACGATCCCCGGCCGCATCACGTCCGCGCCGTTGGAGACGAACTCGATCGCGCCGGCATCGACAGTTACGAGCCCGCGCTGTGGGGGGTATTCGTTGGCCCCCTCGACTGTGAGAAACGGCTCGTCGTCGACGTAGGCGACCAACTTCTCGCCGTCGACGAGAACGATATCGAACGCGGTGCCGTCGAGTTCGACGAGTTCGAAGGTGTCGCCTTCGATGTCGACCCCGAGGGAGTCCGCCAGCGACGCGGTGAGGTCGTCGATCGCATCACTGCGGAGGTGGTGTCTGGAGCGAACTTGCATGCGCGGCTGGAGGGGGTCGGGGCGAATAAATCGCCCGTTTCGGTTAGACGTAGGTTGTCAGGTGAGTAATCCGGCCGTCGGCACCGAATCTGAACACGTCGATGAACGCAAACAGTTCGTTGCCGTCTGCATCCAGCAGGTGTCCGCTGGCCGCCCGCCCACCCCTGGAGGCACAGACGGTCGTGAGCCTGTGGCTGGTGTCAGTTTTCGGTCGCTCCGAGCGCATGAACTGTAGGAACGACGCCCGGTCATCGAAGGTGCGGTCAGGCCGTCGCTGGACGAACTCGGGATGCAGCAGCGATTCCAGCCCGGCGTACTCACCGTCGTCGAGCCGCCGGTAGTAGGCTCGCACGCGACTGTCTCGATCCATACCCGCTATTGGCGCGGCCACCTCACAGGTGTACCGGTTCAGGCTCACCCCGAACGCGCCGCTTTTGATGATCGCTCACGAACCCACAGCCAGCCGTGGAGCTACACATCCGGTATGCGGGCGACGACGACCCCGAGAAGTGTACCGCCCGCAAGCTGGCAAAATTCGATCTGGCAACCCTCCACCGGAGCCACGAGGCCACCCCGTACGGCGTCGTGCTGAACCCCCACGCCGAGCAGGCGCTCTCGCCGGCTGACCGCCCGACAGCTGACGACGGCGCGCTTGTCGCCCTCGATTGCTCGTGGGAATCAGCCGGCGAGGCACGCTTCTCGCTGGCCGGCGAACATCGCGCCCTCCCCTACCTGGTCGCCGCCAACCCCGTCAACTTCGGCCGGCCGATGGAACTGACGACGGTCGAAGCACTCGCGGCTGCACTCCACATCTTCGGTGAACCCGAGCAAGCCGCGGACATCTTGGGCAAGTTCACGTGGGGTGAGACGTTTCTCGAACTTAACGCCGAACCACTCCAACGGTACGCCGACTGCGATGATTCCGGTGAGGTTGTTGCCATCCAGCAGGAATACCTCGACCGCTGAATCACGCCCTATACATATTGACCGTCGACCGGAACGAACAAGCTATCACTCGCAGTGGAAAGAAGCAGCCAATGGACAGGGTGGTCTCGGAGCGAACGCTGGCCGATCACCAGCGCGTATTCGACCGAATCTGGCGACAGTATCCCGACCGACAGAATCGAAGTTCCTCGTCGTGGTGGTGGTTCATACTCTTCCCCGGAGGTGCGGATGGATACGGGCCACAACAACTGATGTTTTCGATTGCCGCCCGTGCGGGCGACCGACTCCGGGTCAACGGGATCCCGATGTCCGGGTTCGATCTCGATCGCGATACCTCCGCTGGTGTCGACTCGTTTACTGCGATCTCGGTCGGCTGGTACGGCGACGACGAAACCGTCCACGAGGGACTGGTCAACCAGCCGGCGACGGCGACACTCTCCCGCGATGGCTCCATCGAGGCGTGGACAGCGACCGACGACGGGCGACGGGGCAGCGAGATCAGGGCTGCGACAGATCGCCCGCTCGGGCTGGACGCCACGTTCGTCGGTGACAACGGTCGGGCTGACTTCGAGGCGTGGGGCGATCTAACGAACAGTGTCGACTCGCCAGTCCAGGCGATTGATGACCGGTCGACCGATCTCGTTGCGTGGCGACGCATGGGGTTCGAGGGTGAGTTCGACCTCCCCACCGGAACCGAGCGGCTCTCGGGGCTGTGTTACTTCCAGCGCGTCTGTCTCAACGTGCCGCTGTTTCCGTGGAAATGGATCTGGGCATTCTTCCCCGATGGCACCGCGTTTTCGGCGTTCGTCCCCTTCGTCGGCCCGCAGCTGTTCCGCCGTGGCTATCGGTTTTTCGACTCACCGCGGCTCGAACGGGCGACCGTGCCGATCCGGCAGTCCGGCCTGTGGGATTCGGCGACCGGCGACCGGCTCGTCGAGTTCGATTCGGCCACCATCGAGCCGGTGTTCAGCGGTGGGGCGCATCCTGACTTCGCGGTCAGCGTCAGCGATGGTGCGGGGAATCGTGTGGCGTTTGACGCCGCCTGCTACGGCCATGCGCGAAACTACATTGATCGACCACTGCTCGGCGGGGCCGTCGACAGCCACTGGAGCTACAACGAGTATCTGTTTCGGACGACGAATCTCCGCGGACGGATCGACGGCGACCCGATCACGGCGGAAACGACCGGACAGGGGTTCGGAACCTTGGAGTACGCCTGTGGCCTCGGGCTGTGACTACGCGACGAGCGCGCCGATCGCACCGGCGATCGCGCTGTCGATTGCGAGCAACAGGGCGATGGCGACGCCAGCGACGAAGACGCCGCCGAACCCGAGCAGCCCCCCGAACGGGCCGCCGACAGCGATGCCGAGCACGCCAACGACGAGCGCGAAGACACCGGCGACGGCGACGCCGCCGATTGCCCCCGCAAGCAACCCGTGCCACGCGCCGCTGGCGATCCCGCCGCCGGCGACGTAGCCCGCGGCGAACCCGCCAATGAGGCCCGCACCGATGTGGCCGACGATCGGGACGCCCGTCGCCAGCGCGCCGGCGACGAACAACACGACGAAGCCGATACCGACCGCACGCCAGTGTGTCATAGCGACCGGAGACGGTCGGGCCGCAAAAGCCCGCGGTTCCGCCGTGCTGGTCTCGATTGCTTCAGTTGATTGCTAACGCTGTCACCCTGACAACCAATGTTTCTAGTAACAACCGGGCCATTTAGCAGTTGAGTTAATAACCGTCGAGCGTGTAGCCCCGCCTAATGAGCGATCACACGTCGGACGCCGCGCAGTCTGCTCCGCCGGATTCGGCGACCGCCGCCGATAGCGACCACGATACCCTTTCGCTGTCGGTGCCATCGATGGACTGTCCATCCTGTGCCGGCAAAGTCGAATCCAGCGTGAGCGACCTGGGTGGGATCACCGATATCGATCCCCGAACGGCCTCGGGGACGCTCGTCGTCGGCTACGATCCCGACCGGACGACGCCGGCGGCGATCCGCGGCCGCGTCGAGGCTGCTGGCTACGAGATCGAAGATAGCGACGAACCCTATGACCCGATGGCAATCTGGACGAGCAGCCGGTCGATCCGCACGGCGGTTGGGGGGGTGTTGTTGCTGGTCGGGATCGCCTTTGAGTGGGTCGTCCCGGCGGCGAATCCGACGCTGGCGACTGTGTTGGGTGCCGAGATCGGCCTCGACTGGATCGCCTACGTCGTCGCGGCCGCGGTGCCGGGGACGACGATCCTGCGGAACGGCTACTACTCCGCCCGCAATCTGAGTCTCGATATCGACCTGCTGATGACCGGCGGCATCCTCGGCGCGATCGCCGTGAACCTCCCGTTCGAGGCGGCGACGCTGGCCGTCCTGTTCAGCATCGCCGAACTGCTGGAGGCGTACTCGATGGATCGGGCTCGGGGCTCGCTGCGGGAGTTGCTGGCACTTTCACCCGAAACGGCGACTGTCCGGCGGGACGGCGAGGAGGAAGTCGTCGCCGCCGAGGCCGTCGAGATCGGCGACCGGGTGATCGTCCGTCCCGGCGAGAAGATCCCCGTCGATGGCGTGATCCGCGAGGGCACCAGCGCGATCGATGAGTCGCCGATCACCGGCGAGAGCGTCCCCGCCGACAAAGGGCCGGACGACGAGGTGTATGCAGGCAGTCTGACCGAGGCCGGCTACATCGAGATCGAGGCGACAGCGGCGGCCAGCGATTCGACGATCGCTCGTGTGATCGACCTCGTCGAAGCCGCCGAGGGCGAGGAAACTGACACCGAACAGTTCGTCGACCGCTTTGCGGCGGTGTACACGCCCATCGTCGTCGCCGCCGCGTTGTTGACGATGACTGTTCCGCCGTTGGTTGTGGGCGGCCCCTTCACCGAGTGGTTCGTTCGCGGGCTGACCTTGCTCGTGATCGCCTGTCCCTGTGCCTTTGTCATCTCGACGCCCGTCTCGGTCGTCTCCGGGCTGACGAGCGCGGCGCGCAACGGCGTTCTCATCAAGGGTGGCTCCCACCTCGAAGCGATGGGTGATGTCGAAGCGGTTGCTCTCGATAAGACGGGAACGCTGACGACCGGTGATCTCGGCGTCACCGACGTGCTCCCGCTCAATGGCAACACCGAAGCCGACGTGTTGGCCTGTGCCGCGGCGGTCGAAGGTCGCAGCGAACACCCGATCGCTGACGCCATCGTTGACCGCGCCGCGGACACAACCGACGGCACCGACGACCGGGCTGTCGAGGGGTTCGAGGCCCTGACCGGTGAGGGTGTCCGCGCCGAGATCGACGGCGTCACCCACTACGCCGGCAAGCCGGCACTGTTCGCGGATCTCGGCTTTGCTCTCGATCACGCGCATCTGGAAACCGACGGTGGCGTGACAGCCGAGGGGGTCGATGCTGCCGACGACAGCGACGAGACGACCGCGGCCATCGCTGCCGACGAGATCGCCGACTGCGAGCATGGCCAGTATCTCGATCTGCTCAGCGAGACGATCCCGCGGCTCCAACAGGCGGGCAAAACCGTCATCCTCGTCGGCACCGACGAGGAGTTAGAGGGGCTGATCGCCATCGCCGACACCGTTCGCCCGGAAGCTGCGTGGGCCGTCGATCGGCTCAGAGCCAACGGGATCGAGCGGATCGTCATGCTCACCGGCGACAACGAGCGCACCGCCCGAGCGATCGGCGAAACCGTCGGCGTCGACGCGGTACAGGCCAGCCTCATGCCCGAAGAGAAGGTTGAGGCGGTTCGCGAACTCCGGGAATCACACCCGGGTGGCGTGGCGATGGTTGGCGACGGGATCAACGATGCCCCCGCGTTGGCGACGGCGACCACCGGGGTCGCCATGGGTGCGGCCGGCACCGACACCGCACTGGAGACCGCCGACATCGCGCTGATGGCTGACGACCTGACGCGGCTGCCGTACCTACACACGCTCGCGGAGACGGCCGACGGGGTGATCCGCCAGAACATCTGGTCGAGTCTCGGCGTCAAGCTGCTGTTGGCGGTCGCCGCGCCGTTTGGCTACGTTTCGGTGCTTGGCGCGATCGTCATCGGCGATATGGGAATGAGTCTCGGGGTGACCGGCAACGCGATGCGGCTGGCCGGGTTACAGCCCGAAGAGCCCCCGACGACCGCCGACTAATCCCAGTCCCGTCGGCGTGAGACATCTCAGCACCAGTCTCCCGCCAGCTCATCGCCAGCCTGCCACCAACCCACAGACAGCCAGGCGCGTCCCATCCAAGTGGAACCAACCGCAAGTGCTATTCCGGTCGGTGATGTATCTGTTGTATGACAATCGAAGCCGGCGACGAGGTCGTCATCAAGTATGTCGGTCGTACCGACGAGGGAACTGTCTTTGATACCTCACGCGAGGCTGTCGCCGCCGAATCCGGGCTCGCTGAGGCCCAGCCCGACCGTGAGTTCACCCCGCTGACGGTCGCTGTCGGCGCCGGCGAGGTGATCACCGGCATCGAGGAGGCACTGCCAGGATTGGCCGAGGGCGACACCGAATCGATCGACGTCCCACCGGAGCGAGGGTACGGAGAGTGGTCGGAGGAGCATGTCCAGGAGTACGCAACCGACGAACTCACAGCCACCCTCGGCGGCCAACGCCCGGAGGTCGGTCAGTACGTCGAAACCGAACAGGGTGCGGCCGCGGAGATCACCGCTGTCGACGATGATATCTCAACGGTGGATTTCAATCCGCCGCTGGCCGGCGAGACACTCCACTTCGAGATCGAGGTGCTTACTGTCACCGAACAGTCAACAACTGAGTGACACCTTCTACGTCGCTAATCAGTTATTGTGCCACTATATTTTTGATTCTGCTCCGCGTAGCGTGTGGTAATGGTAGACGAACCCCCCTCAGAGCTGTTCGATCATCTGTACTCGCTTTCGAGCCGGGGGGCCTACGATGAACTCATCCGCTATCTCCGAACCCACGAGGAGGAGGATGTTCGGTACGGCGCGGCCGGTGTGCTCGCCGAATCGGTCGGGGGGTTCAACGAACAGATAACCCCCGCCAGACGCAAAGCACTCGTTGACGCCGTGCGCACCGATCCCAGCGACGCGGTGCGGGCGAACGTCGTCAAAACCCTTCTCGCTATCGATGAGTCGATCGCCGACAATATTATCACCCGACTGGAGATGGCACCCGAATCGACGCCGACGGAGACGCCGTACCCGCTAATCTTGACCAAATGGCACGAGCGACAGTGGCCCGAACTCCGCTATCTCGCTGTCGTCGGCTTTGAACGCGTTGGCAGCCCCACCACGACCGAAAAGCTCCGGACGACGATCCAACGGGAGACGGATCTGCGTGTGCTCCGCCGCGCAATCGAGGCCAGCGGGGCGGTCGGCGATGAGACGTTTGTCACGCCGATCAAGAGCTATCTGCGGATCGACGACGACACCAGGTATCAGTCCGCCGACGACGAACAGATCCGCCGCACCAAACAGGCCGCGGTCGAAGCGTTGGTCGCTATCGGCACCGATGGTGCCTACGAGGCGTTGCTCACGGCCTCGCGGGGGACGGATCCCGAACTCAAAGCCTGCGCGATCAGCGAGATCGGCCGGCTTGCGCCGGATGAGGCGGTCGATCTGATCGTCGACGAACTGGACGACGACGCCGACGAGGCGGTGCGTCAGGAGGCCGCCGAGGGGTTGATCACCACCTTCACCGAATCCGATTTCGAGGAGGGCCACACGGTTCGCCAGCAGGCCCTTGCTGAGATGGGCGAGGATGTCGACGCTGCCGTGTCGGATGCGTTTGCATCGATCGTCGATGACTCCCCACACAAACCGGAACAGCGCAACGCGGCCTGGCTGTTGGGCCAACTCGAAACCGCGACCGAGGACACCGTCGATAGCTTGCTGTCGGCGTTAACCCACGAGGATGACTATCTCAGAATCATCGCGGCAGCGGGGTTAACGACGCTTGATCCCGCGCTCGTCGATCAGAAGCTCACCGCCTTCCTTGACTCTGTTGAGGAAGACTCCGCGGCCCACGAGCTTGCCTCGATGATCCAGTCACGGCTGGATAACGGTTCGGAGAAGGCTATCTGGGGGTAAAACGCTCGTTTCAAACGCACTGTGCTCCTCCTCGCGGTGCAGCTCAGGGGGCGATCTCCTCGTCGGTCAGCATGTAGTAGGTCGTGCCGCTATCAAAGCCGAACGACTCCAACACACCCCAGTCGGCCATCGTGTCTATCGCGTCGGTGATCGTTGCTTCTGGCGGCGCGTCATCGCCGAACAGTTCCTCACAGACACGGCTCACCTCCTCGACTGAGAAGCCAGCCTGCTCGTTTGACACCTGGAGGACGCCCGCCCACACCCGGTCACGATCTGTGCCCACACGGTATAGCTACAAACTGTGATGATGAAAATACTATGGGTTCCTCTCAGTGATCAAATAGGTACTGCGACTGCCGGTGTTCACAGTGCCCGCCCTGCTTGCTCGGTTGAATTGCTCTCAGAGTGAGACGTTCGACCGATAACCCGCTGGCTCCCGCTGCGGTCGGTATCCACGCCGGAACGAACGATCGTGGATGTCGCTACCGGGATCAGTTCGACGGCTGTTTGTGGCTTGGTAGTTCGTACGGATTACTCAATCCGATCGGCCTTGTAATCGCTGAGGTATTGGCGAACCGTCGGCTCGGCTTTTTGCAGTTGGTCGGCTATCTGTTCGGTGTCCATCCGATGGAGGCCAAAGAGATAGGCAGCGATGGCTTTCTGGCCGTCAGTCGCCACCTCAAGCGGGACAGTTGTCGGATCGGTGCGATCTGACTCGGCCCACCAGAAGCCGGTTCGCTCGTTGAGCCGACCGATTATCATCGCCCGACGGCGGCGTTCGTCTCGGTGGTAGCTCCCGCGAACGTTATACCAGAGTTCGTGTGTCGGCTCTGGGCTGTCGTCGCCGTTTGGTGGCACGTAGTACAGCCCGCCAGTGAGCGGGGCGAACTTCTCGCCGGCGCAGTTGAACGAGACGATCATCCCGCCGTCCGCAAACTCCTCTTCGACCCTGGCTGTCCGGTACCCCCAGTCGGCAGCCTCGATCCCATCGGCTGTTGTCGGGAACGGGTCGGGGATGATACATGCTTTGTCTGCCGTCGAACCCATATGTGCTGTATCCACCGACACGATACTAAATGTCGGTGTTTCGCATATGTGCGGCAGTACAGCCGGGCAAGGACAGCGAGGTTCCGACGTGTCATCAACGGCAATGAGCGATCATTCGCCGCTGTCATCGCCCGACTGCTGGTGGGGTTCGTGTGGGACTCCTGTGAGCGACCAGCGTGATCGACTCGGCGGGACTCCCGCAAACAAACAGCCTGACAGACTCGGCGGGATTTGAACCAGACCCAGACGTGCTCGCTCACTCCGTTCGCTGCGCGCGACTGAGAGGGTTGCAAATCCACGCGCTCGCTACGCTCGCGCTCGACTCGTCCATTTCTTCACTTCGTTCAGAAATGGACTCGGCGGGATTTGAACCCGCGGCCTTCCCCGTGCCAGGGGGATGATCTACCGCTGATCTACGAGCCCGCAACGCAATCTGTCGTTCCCCGGTTTTGGTATTAAGGCCTTCGACTCGGGGTAATGAGCCTGTCGGCGAATAGAAAGCCATTAACGCCCACAGCAGCGACCAATCGCTGGGAACAGCACAGTCGTAACTCTGACTCGCCCGTTTGGGCTTGGGATTGCGACAGTGCGCCACCAGCCCGCGGCGACCAGTCTGTCGTCTCGGGGCTGTGTGGACACGTCGTTTCTGCGGCCTGTGCCGTTCCAACCTAACAATGGCACGAATGCATACCCGTCGCCGTGGCTCATCCGGATCGGATCGCCCGGCGGCAGACGAACCAGCCGAATGGAGCGATGTCGACGCCGACGCCATCGAGGATCGCGTCGTTGAACTCGCCGAACAGGGACATGACCCCAGCGTCATCGGGATGAAACTCCGCGATGAGGGCGTCAAAGGGACGCCGATCCCGAACGTCAAACTCGCCACCGGCAAGAAGGTCGGCGAGATCCTCGAGGAACACGACGCCGCGCCGGAACTCCCTGAAGACCTTCGGCGGCTCATGGAGCGCGCAATCACGCTCACTGAGCACCTCGATGAGAACGGCCAAGACCACCAGAACAAACGCGCACTCCAGAACACGGAGTCGAAGATCCGTCGCCTCGCCAACTACTACCGCGGCGACGAGATCGACGCGGACTTCAACTACAGCTACGAGCAAGCGACAGAACTCCTCGAATAAGCGATCATGTCGGACTCCCGGACTGACGCCGCAGCCGCAGCCGATCCCGACGCCGCCAGCACGGTGGCCTCGGCGGTAGCGGCCGCGCCGTTCGTCCGCCTCTTCGGCCACGCCGACGGCGACGCACTCGCCGCCTGTGGCCTGCTGGCGGTCGCACTCCGCGACCGGGAGATCCCGTTCCGCGTCCACGTCTCGGCGGATCCGTCCGGCGACATTATCGACGGCGAGGAGAGCGACGGCGAGCCTGACGACAGCCAAACCATCGTGGTCAGTCGCGGCCAGCGCGGCCCGGCTGAACTCGCGGTGCCAGCCCGCGATGACCGCCAGCCGGCGAGCGTTGCGGCCGCGGCGATCAGCCGCGAACTCGGTGTCGATCCCGACCCGGTGCTCGCCTTAGCGGGCGTCATCGCCGCCGGCGAGACACCCGGCGGAGCCGGAGGTGACGACCTCCTCGCGGCGGCTGAGTCGGCCGCCCTCGTTGAGCGTCGACCCGGTGTTGCGGTGCCGACCGCCGACCTTGCCACCGATCTCGCCCACTCGACGCGGCTCGACGCGCCCTTCTCGGGTGCTGTCGACGCCGCTGGCGAACTCCTCGCTGATCTTGGCATCCCGACCGATTCGGACACCGAGATCGACGCGGAAACACGGACACAGCTCGCCTCCGCTGTCGCCGTCGAGGCGGCAACCGCCGACCCGGCTGCCCCACAGGCTGCCGATTCGGTCGAGGCCGCACTCCGGCCGTATGCGACGCCGACCACACCCTTCGCCACGCTTGGCGGCTACGCTGACGTGCTGTCAGCACTCGCCCGCGAGGCACCGGGGGTAGCGGTATCACTCGCGTTCGGCGCGCCCGAAGCCGTCAGCGAGGCGGTTGAGACCTGGCGCGATCACGCCGCCGCGGCGCATGCCGCACTCGACGCGCCGACAACGGGTCGCTACGATGGCGTCTACGTCCTCCGTGTCGAGACGGATCGCCTGTCGGTGTTGCCGACGGTCGCCCGCCTCGCACGGGAGTTCCGCTCGCCGGAGCCCGTCGCACTCGTCGTCAGCGAGCCGATCGACGGCCGCCGCCGGGCCGCCCTCGCGGCAACCGGGCCACGTGGGCTCGACGACGCAACGGCGACTGTCGCCCGCGAGTTCGATGGCGACGCCGGCGGAACGCCGACGAACGCAACACTCGCTGTCGACGACAGCGTCGCCGACGGTGAGTTAATTGCCGCGGTCAGGGAGGCACTCGCCGATGACTGACGCCACTACCCACTGCGCGGTCGCCTGTAATGCGACCGTGACAACGTCGTACGCGACACCGACGCGCGCAGAGCGCGTCGCCCGCGCGGTCGTCCCCGACAACACCGCGTCGATGACGACGCGGGTCGAGGCGACGACCGTCACGACCGAGATCGACCGTGATACGACCGGGGGGCTGCAGTCGACCGTCGATGACTACGTTGTCAACCTTGGTGTCGCCGAGGCGGTACTCGATGCCGTCGACACGGCAGCCGACGCTGGTGACGACGCGACCGACACCGACGCTGGCGACGACGCCGACGCGGATTCCGACATCGCCCCGACCGAGGACAGCACAGCAGCCGAACCTACGACAGACAACACAACCCAATCATGAGCGAACGATCAGTTTCACAGCAACAGGACGGAAAACGATGGTACACCGTACAGGCCCCCGAGCAGTTCGACCGGGCCGAACTCGGTGAGACCATCGCCGAAGAGCCACAGCAGGTCGTCGGCCGCACCATCGAGACGACCCTCGGCGACATCACGGATGACGCCGGATCAGACAACACCAAACTCACGTTCAAGATCGACGACGTGGGCTCGGATACGGCCTACACCGAGTTCATCAAACACGAGCTGACGCGGGATTACCTGCGCAGCCTCGTCCGCCGCGGGGCCTCGAAAACCGAGGCCAACATCACGGTCGTCACGACCGACGACTACCGCGTGAAGATCCAGCCCGTCGCCTTCACGACGAAGAAGGCCGACAACAGCCAAGAGCACGCCATCCGGCGTGTCATGATCGACCTCGTCGAGGAGGCCGCCGCAGAGCGCACCTTCGAGGAGCTGGCCGACAGCGTTATCGAAGGCCGGCTCTCGTCGGCGATCTACGGCGAAGCCAAACAGATCTACCCGCTGCGGCGCGTCGAAGTGACAAAGCTCGAACTCGAAGCCCGCCCCGAAGAGCTGGCCGAAGAGGAAGCCACCGCCGTCGATGTCGACGAAGACGACATCGCCGAAGACGTGGCCGACGACTAAACCGGCGACCACATTTTCGCATTTTCACCGCACCCAGCGACGCGATTACTCTTCGACAACGACGGTACCAACCATGTTGCTGGTCTCATGGGGGATACAGACGTAGTTGTACTCGCCGGGGATCTCGAAGGTGTGGCTGAACGTTTCGCTGGTTTCGATGCGGCCGCCGCTGTCGTTGTGCCAGGCTTCTCGGGCTTCGTCGGTTGAGTTGTAGCCGCCGCTGGCGAAGAAGGCTGCTCCCTCCGGGAGGCTGCTCTCGTAGGCGGTGACGGTGTGGCCGCGGGCGCTCGTGTTTCGCCAGACAACGGTTGTTCCGGCGTCGACGGTGATCTCTTCGGGGGCGAAGGCTGTCGCTCGCATCCCGATGTCGTACTCGGGGCGATCGAAGGTGCTGAGACAGCCCGCGAGGCCGCCCACCCCGGCGGTACCGAGGGTGGCCAGTATCCGCCGTCGCGTCCGCAACTCGACCATACATCGGCTAGGGATGGGAGCCATATAGGCCGCGTGGTTCGACCGGCTGTCAGCCACTGCTGTTGAGGCCTCGGCCACGAAGATAACAACACATAACCTCCCACTGGCCAACGAGCAGATATGCAACCGCGGTTCGTCGGGCGACTCGGGGCTGCCGACGCGGTCACCGTCGCCAACGCCGCCCTCGGCTTTCTGGCGACCGCCGCCGCCCTCATCGATGTGACCCTGGCCGCCCGGCTCATCCTCGTCGGCGCGATCACCGACGCCCTCGATGGGATCGTCGCCCGGCGCCGGGGGAGTACGCCCGCTGGCGTCTATCTCGACTCCCTGGCCGATGTCGCCTCCTTCGGTGTCGCTCCCGCTGTTCTCGTTGTCGCCGTCGTCTTCGAGCAGTGGATGCCGAACGGCGAGCCCGCGGTCGTCGGTGTCGGCGTCTGCCTGCCCGCGCTGTTCGTAGCGATGGCGGTCACCCGATTGGGGATGTACACCGCCTACGACTACGACAGCGCGGAAACCCAGGGCGTCCAGACGACGCTGGCGGCGACGATCCTGGCGGCGGCTGTCCTGGCCGGCTTCACCGCGGTCTGGCAGCTCATCGGGCTTGTTGGCGTGCTCGCGGTGCTGATGGTGACACAGATCACCTATCCGGATCTCCACCCACAGGACGCGCTGATCATGGGGGTTGTCCAGGGGTTGGCGATCCTCACGTCGGGCTACTACGGTCGTGTTTTTGCCTTCGCGCTGCTGTTTTTGGCAGTGGCGTACCTCGTCTTTGCGCCGCGATTTTACTGGCGGGATCACCTCGACAGCGACTTTCTGCAGTCGTCGTTTGGCGAGGAGTAGTGCGGCTTCGACCCGCTACATCCCCATGTCGGCAGCGGCGTCCGGCACCGGGAGCGCGTTGGGGGTGACACCGAGTAGTTCCGCGGCGTGATCGAGTGCCATATCGAACCCGTAGTAGCGTTCGAGTTCGTCGCCGTCGGCTGTCTGTCGCACCCGCAACATCGCATATCCCTCGCTGTTTTGGGCGACGACCGCGGTTTGGCCCTCGCGGTCGAAGACGAGGCGGCGTTCGCCCGCTGTTTCGGTGTAGCTAGCATGGATGTCGCCGGCGGTGGCGGTCGTCTCGGCGTCGGTTTCGGGTGCGGTGTCGTCGCTGTCAGTCGTCGCGTTGTCGGCCATGCAAACCCAAGGTACTGCTGATAGTCGAAGCTGTCGGTGGGCTGGTCGGTGGATCGAAAACCGCGTATGAATGGCGGACAGGCCGACTTGCCGGCCGTTCCAAACACAGGGATTCTCGGTTGCCTCCTCCACCCCGCGATCCGGCGAGCGACGGGCGTCCGGCGATGGGCTGCTCGCTTCCGCGCCTGACCCACTGTCGCCGACAACCCGGCGTGGAACACCCCTGCGGGTGTACACACCGAGCCGCTGTCCCCGACGGACGAGGTTTCTACGTTGGCTCCCGAGGCCTGTGTCGGTTCAACCGACGCCCCGGCTGTTCGGCCCCCGCTAAAGACTGTCTCACGGGCGAGGAGCAGGGCCTACCTGCCCGGCCTAGTCCACTCCGGGATACAGCCGAGGGCGTTAAGTCCCTTTCGGCTCGCCGTCCAGCCATGTCGACGCCATCGGGGGGTTGCAACGCTGTCGCCGTCAGTCGCGTGTCGCCGCGATCAGCAGCGTTTCGCCGCGTTCCTCCGCGCGATCGACGCTGAAACCAACCTCGGTCAACGACTCTCGAAGATCGGCTGCACTGAGGCGTTCGCTTCGCGGCGGCCCGGCCTCACCCCGCCCCTCGGCTGACCAGTCAACGATCACGAACCGACCGCCGGCACTGAGCACCCGGCGTAGCTCCGCCAGCGTCGCCGCAAGCGGCAGCTCGTGGGCCGTCATCGTCGACAGCACCGCGTCAACCGAGCCATCATCGAGCGGGAGGCTATCGGTCGAACTCTCGACCAGCGAGACGTTTGCCGGCACCCCGTTTTTCCGGAAGTAGTCGTGCATTTCTGACTGGATATCGACCGCCGAAACCTGCCCAAAGAAGGGCGCAAGCGCGGTCGTATAGAAGCCGGTTCCGCTGCCGAGATCAACAAGGTGGTCGTCGGCCCCGCCGCCGGCCGCAAACGCGCCGAGCAGCTCCTCCCGCGAGCAGAACTGATAGCGGCTTTCGTCGTCTAACTTGGCCGCCTTCGCCGGATCAAACGTGTGAAATCCCATTGGTCGATTGTGGGCACCAAGCCCAATAGAGCCTCGGATTTGGCTTCTGGGGCGAGGATCTATGTGGACGGCGGCGAAAGCGACGCTATGCTCGGCTCCTTGCTGTCACCATCCAGATCTGTCCTGTCAGGTGGGTTCCGATGACCGATCGGTCGGGCCTGCTCACGCGGCCGGTCGTCCCGGTGTCGGACGCTGACGACGCTGTCGAGACCTACGACGCGCTTCGCCCCGAGATCGACCCGGACTGCTGTCAGCCGCTGGTGGTCAGCGTTGTTGCGGCCAGCGGTGCTGACGACACCCCCCAGCGTGCAGCGACCAACCGCGCTACCGACGCCGTCGATCGGTTTGCGTCGCTTGCGGCTGCTGATGGGATCGCTGTCGACACCGACGTGCTGACCGGCGACGACATCGCCGCATCGATTATCGACGCCGCCACCGCGGCCGGCGCCTCGGCGATCGCCTTTCACTCACGCGGTGGCAGCGATTGGCTGGATGTTGTCGCTGGCGGTGTGCGGACGGCCCTCATCGTCAAAAGTGACTGTCCGGTCGTGGTGCTGCCGGCCGATGAGCGGTAGTCTTTGCCCGTGTCGTGTTACTCCTCGGGGGCGTGATCCGCCGGCGGAACGACCAACACCGGTACCGGCGCGGTTCGGATCAGCGTCTCCGTGACGCTGCCGAGTAGATACCGGTCGAGCCCGGTTCGGCCGTGGGTGCCGACGACGATGCAGTCGCTGTCGGCGTCGGCGGCGTACGATCGAATCCCCTCGGCCACCGAGTTGTCGTCCTTGACGGCGGTATCGACAGCCCCAACGCCGGCATCGGTCGCACGATCGCGGGCCTCGTCGATGACCTGCTTGGCGGCCGCGGTCAGACTCTCCGTGAACTGGTCGGCCCGGAGATCCCCCCCAAACAGCCCGGTGTCGATAACCGACAACAGGTGAAGCCTGCTGCCGTCGGCGACCGCGAGGTCGATCCCAACATCGAGGGCGGCCGTCGCGGTATCGCTGCCGTCGGTCGGGACGAGCAGCCGCTCGAACGGCGTCGTCAGCGGCGTTGCGTCGGGCCGAAGTGTAAGCAACGGCACCGGCGTCTCACGGCTGACGCGTTCGGTCGTGCTTCCCAGCAGGTGCTCCTCGATGCCGGTTCGCCCCTGCGTCGGCATCACGATGAGATCGATGTCGGCGGTGGTTGCGTACGTGGTGATCGTCGCGGCGACACCACCCTGTATCACCGCTGTCTTCGTCGGGATGCCGCGTTCGGCCGCCTTCGAGGCGGTCTCGTCCACAAGCTGTTGGCCCGCCTGTTCGAGGGCGTCGACGACCTCGTCGCCGATCCGGGTGACGCTGTCGTGGGCGGTGTCGGCGACGTTCAGCACGTGGAGGGTCGCGTCGTGGGCCGCCGCGAGCGCGTAGACGCTGTCGCGGATCGCAGCAACACCGTCGCTGTCGTCGATCGGAAACAGGATGCGGTCGAACATACCCGTCGATTCGGGCGGCGACCTAATAACAACCCCTGCCGATGTCGTTGCTGACAGCCCTCCTGTCTCGGTGTGTTGCTCGGGGCGGTGTCATCGCCGGCACCGCACCCGTTCAGGTGTCGTTTTCGGCCGATGGCTCCGGGGTTGGTGATGTCTCCTGCATTCGTCCATAGAGATATCCGAAGTGGACGATCCCCGGGAGGACGAAGCCGCCGATCGCCCACCCGGCCGCCACGGGGATCGATCGCTGTCGCCGACGCGCATCCCGAAACAGCCACACCGAGACGGCGAGTGTCACCCCATAGATGACGACCATGATGGGGCGATCGATGATAGCGGCGACGAGCAGCGGCGAGCCGGCCGCGATCTGAAACGGTGCCCCGGCGGCCGCCAGCGACGCCGCTACTGCCACGGCTGTGATTCCTCGGTGAGCTCGCCCGCCAGCGACCGCCCCATCGCCTCGGTTGGGTTGCCGACGTTCGCTAAGGCCCACATCAGCTTCACCTTCGCGGTGCCAGGGAGCGTATCGCCGGCTTCGACGATGCCGGCAGCCAGCAGATCCCGGCCCGTGTCGTAGACACGGTCACAGACCCGGCCTTCCAAACACTGACTCGTCATCGCAACCACGGTTCCGTCGTCGACGAGTTCCTCGACCCGCGGGATCAGATCAGTGTGGATGTGCCCGAGGCCGGTGCCCTCGATGATCACGCCGTCGGCGTCGTCGAGGTAGTCCCACGCCGCGGGATCCATGCCGGGCGTGAATTTGACGAGTTCGACCGCGGGATTGAGATCGTCGTTGCGTGCGAGATCGGCCTCGCCGCGCGCGGCGTACTCGCGGTTGAACGCGAAAGCGTCGTCGGCAACCGCACCGTCGCCGCCGTTGTCTCTGGCGGTCGCATACTCGATCGTCGCCAGCGGCTTGTTGCCGACGGTCTCGAAGGCGTCTCGCCGGGAGGTGTGGTTTTTCCGGACGCGCGTGCCGCGATGGAGCGCGCAGCGGTCGTCGCTGGCCGACGCGTGCATACAGAGCAGCACCTCCGCGCAGTCGGCTTTCGCGGCTTCGACCGCTGACACCGCGTTCATCACGTTGTCCGAGGAGGGCCGGTCGGCCGATCGCTGGCTGCCGGTGAAGACGATCGGCACCGGCGTATCGAGCATGAACGACAGTGCAGCCGCCGAATACTGCATCGTGTCGGTGCCGTGCATGACGACGACGCCGTCGGCTCCTGCCTCGATTTCCTCGTACACTGCGGTGGCCAACTCCTGCCAGATCGAGGGATCCATATTCTCCGAGAGGATGTTGGCGACGACGCGGCCCCGGTAGTTGGCGCGCCCGGCGAGTTCAGGGACAGCCCGGAGTACGTCCTCGGCGGTGAACTGCGCGGTCACCGCGCCGGTGCGGTAGTCGACCGTCGAGGCGATCGTGCCGCCCGTTGAGATGAGCGAGATCGTCGGCCGGTCGTCGCCGAACTCGATCTCGGAGACTGCTCCATCGTCGGGCTCACCCTCGTCGTCGATGTCGTGAACGCCGGTTTCCAGCACGTCGACGCTGGCTGCCTCGCGGTCGATGCCGATGTTGTAGCCGCCGTCGAGCTTGAGGACGATGTGGTCGCTCGTCGAGGAGGGCAACACCACGCCTTCGTTGGTGGTACCGCCGCGCTCGACGCGGACGCGGTCGCCTGGATGCATACGCCCGCCTTGCCCGGGGGTCGACTTGAAACCACGCTTTCGCGGTTGTGATAGTGGGAATTCCACCGGAACCTTTCGACGCCACTTGTTTTGAAACAGGGTAACCGGGAACAACCTTGATGTGTACCCAAACCCATACACAAAACACGGATGGCCTCGAAAAACATCGGCATCAAAGAAGATGTCTACGAGCGGCTGAAAGCGCACAAACGCGGTGACGAAAGCTTCAGCGAGACGCTCGACCGACTCATCCACGAACGTGAGTCCGATTGGCGGACGAACGCCGGATTTCTCTCTCAGCAAGCGGCTGACGACCTCGAAGCAGCGGTTGAGCAGGGCTTTGAGGATCTCGATGCTGCGTTCGATGAAGATGGCAACCGAATCGACGAGCGGCTGTCAGAGGAATCGTGAAGCTCGTCGACGCGTCGTTTCTTATCGATTATGCCCGCGGTGACGACGCCGCAATCGAATATTTAGCCGCCCACGACAGCGAAGAGATCGGTGCACCGACCATCGTCCTCTCGGAGCTGTATCGCGGGTTGATGATCACCCAGGAGATGACACAAGCGGAGGCGATGTCGAAATACGAGTGGGTGCAGCCGGTGCCGTTCACGAACGAAACGGCTGCGGAAGCCGCCGAAATCTACGCCAGCCTCCGTGCCGACGGCGAACTGATCAACAAGAGTGACATCTACATCGCCGGAACTGCTCGCTCGCTCGGTGTGCCACTCGTCGTGGACGACACCCATTTTGCTGCTATCGAGGATCTGAAAATCGAGAGGTATCGAGAATAGTTCGTAGCTGTTGTGCGACAGACGGCAAGCCGCACAGTATCGTCGCTGTCGGCACAACAGCCAAACCGCTGGGTCGCCACGGTTGGGTATGCAGCAGTCCGACGAGCTAACCGAGACGGTCGACGGGGTCGACACTGAGATCCCATCGGGTGCCGATGATGACGGCGGCTCGGGCCGCCTCGGTGGCCGCTTCTCGGTGAAAGCCCTCCTGATCTCGCTGGTCGCTGTCGCCATCGGTGTCGCCGGCGGCGGCGCGATCCCGGTTATCGGCAGCATCGGCTCGCTCGCCGGTGTGTTCGCGGCGACGTTCATCCTCGGCATCCTCGCCGGCGACGCTCGCTATCTCGAAACCGGCCTCGCCGGCGGGATCGTTGTCGGTGTCAACTTCGCGTTGAGCCTGCTCACCTCTGCCGTGCTCCCCATTGGAATCGACTTCTTCCAGCAGTACGGCCTCGCCTTCGGCGGGCTCGGGGTCGTTCTTGGTGCGGGCCTCGCGCTCGTCGGCCACTACTTCGGCCGGGATCTACGCGACGGGCTGACACGAGAGATTTAGGCCGCCGATCCGCCGTCGAGTCGATCGAACTGCCAGGCCGCCAGCGCGACGACGACGAACGACAGCGCGACCGTCAGCGTCGGCACCACGACCGCGGGCTCGTAGCGCAACGGCGGGTGGTAGCCGAAGCCGTAGTCGACGATGTCGTTGACGAGCAGCAACACCAGCGAGAGCCCGAGTGCGCCGCGGGTCGTCCGGCCGTAGTGGAGGATGGCGAACGCCAGCGCGACAAACAGCAGGTGGGTGCCGATGATCCCCCAGTACGCGTAGAGCGCGTCGGCGTCGAACCCGATATACAGCCCAACGCGGCGGTTGAGCGCGATGACGACCCAGAGGCCGTATTTGATGAGCCAGACGTACGCGAGCGTGTGGAGATACGCCAGTGGCCGGTTCGTGGGGGTCGCCGCCAGCGGGCGGTCGAGCGTCGGCAGCAACGTCGCCAGCGACAGCGTCGCCAGCGCGATCGCGGTCGGCGAATCCGCATACAGCGGCCACAGCAGCGTCGACACCGCAGGCATCGTGTCGACGTAAAACCGCACCCCGACGAGAAAGGCGACCGCGCTGGTGACAAGCAGCATGACCAGACTCGGGCCGTGGGAGAGATACGACTCGGCGACCGCCCGCGGTACCGGTCGCCGGCGCGTCGGCATCGTCTCCCAATCGGCTCGCTGCGACATGGCTGGTCTCTGTGTAGCCAGCTACAGGTGTCTGTCGGTCGATCGAGAGGTGGCGATCACGACGACAACGCCGACGGCGGCGACAGCCGCGCCGACAGCGAAGACGCCGGCAACGCCGAGGCCGGGCACCAACGGCCCGAACACCACCGGCGCGAGGAACTGGCCGGTGTAGCCAACTGAGGCAAGATAGGCACTGAACTGGCCCTGCTTGGCGGCTGGCGCGAACCGCTCGACCCACGCGAACGCTGACGGAAAGACCAGCCCGATGCCGGCCCCGAATAGGACGACCGGGAGCAACGCGCTCATGGCGGTTGTGATGAGGCTCACACTCGCAAACCCGATCGTCCACAGCCCGACGGCGATGCCGACGAGCGTGAGCCGACTGACGCGGCTTCGCAGTCGATCGTAGGCGACGGCGGTGACGCCGCCGGCCGCGCCGTTGGCGGCCAGATAGAGGCTGATCGCCGCCGAGGAGTCGACACCAACCCCCTGGAGAAACTGCGGGTAGAAGACGACCACGACGTACAGCAGCGTGTTCGCGGTGAAATAGAGCAGATAGACCGCGAGCAGCTGCGGGCGACGACCGAAGATCGTGGCTGTCGCCGTGAGCCGCTCCCGAAGCGTCGTGGTGGCCTCGGTGGTGGTTTGGGAGTCGTCGCTTGCGGTGATTTCGTCGTCGTCGCCTGTTGTTGTTGCTGGCTCCGGAACCGTCAGCAACGCGACCAGCCCAAGCGGAAGCGCGACCAGATAGACGGCAAACGGCAGGTTCCAGCTTACCGTTCCGGCCGCACCGCCGATCAGCGGCCACACCGCCGCGCCCGCGCTGTTGGCACTGCTCCGGTAGCCGAGGGCGCGCTCCATCGCCTGGCCCTCGTAGAGCTGGTAGAGCAACACCGTGATCGACGTGTAGACCGCGGCGGTGCCGACCCCGAGCACGACCCGGGAGGCCAACAGCGGCAGGTAGCTGTCGACGACGAGGCCGGCCCCACCGCCGAGGCCGTAGATCACCAGCCCGGCGATAAATGGTCGCCGCGGGCCGATCCGATCGATCAGCGCGCCGACAGCCGGGCTGGCAAGGACGATCACGCCGCCGTGGGTCGTGATGATCAGCCCGGCGGCGGTATCAGAGACGCCAAGGGCCGACTGAATCTGTGGAACCACCGGCCCGAGGATCGCGCCGGCCATCACCGTCAGCGTCGCGGCGGCGACGATCACCCACAGCGCGGTTCCCGCTGTCGACTGCTCGGCGTCGGCCATCTATCGTGGTGGTTGTGTGTCCCCACTCATTCGTGTCGGAGCGCGTCGATCGGATCGATCCGGGCGGCCCGCCAGGCCGGATACAGCCCGGCGACGATCCCGACCACGACGCCGACACCGACGGCGAGCGCGATCCAATCCGGGGCCAACGCGAAGGTCACGTCGGCGTAGGCGGCCGCCCCCCGACCGACAAGGAGGCCGAGCGGGACGCCGAGCAGCGAGCCGAGTGTCCCCAACAGCGTGGCCTCGATGACGAAGACGCTCATCACGTCGCGGTTGCGCGCGCCGACGGCTTTCATGATCCCGATCTCCCGGGTGCGCTCGGTGACGCTGACCAACATCACGTTGGCGATACCGATCGCGCCGACGACCAGCGAGATGACGCCGATCCCGGTGACAAACCGGGTGATGCGCTCGATCACATCGCTGATCTCATCGATGAAATCACTCCCCGAGCGGGCGACCAACTCGGTGTCGCTCGCCGACAACTGGCGGGCATCGGCGTCGCCCGCGAGATAGGCCTCGATCGCTTCGCGCGTCTCTGCCGTTTGTCGTGGATCGGTGACGACGGTCACCTGTGGGTAGGCCCGTTGCCGCACCCCAGCCGAGGGGCTTTCGACGACCGCCGCATAGAAGGGATCGACCGGCGCGAAGAGCCGCGGCTGGCGAGCAAAGTTGCTCACCGGCAGCTCACCCCGCGTGCCGTTGACGACGCCCGTCACCGTCACCGGTCGCTCCTCGCCGTCGGAAAAGGTGAGCGTCAGCGTCGACCCGGCTGTCAGATTCTCGCTGAAGCCGGTCGCCAGTCGCTCGTTGACGACGACCTCGCGCTCGCCGCTGGTGAACGCTTGTCCGCTGACCGTCGACGCCGGCGTGATGCTCTCGGGTGTCGTTGCGGTCACCTGCGATCTGGCGAGCGTCTGGTTGCCGGCGCGTATCGACGACACCTGAACTGAGCCGCGCGGCAACACCGCGGTGACACCCTCGATCTCACCGATCGCCGCAAGATCCGATTCGGTAAACACCGGCTGCAACACCCGGTCGAACCCCTCGTCGTCGCTGGGGGTGCCGAAGACGTAGATGTTGCCCGCGTTGCTGTCGCCGATATCGCCGATGATCTCGGCTTGGACGCTGGCTCCGAACGTTGCAAACGTGATCACCGAGGCGATGCCGATGACGATACCGACGACGGTCAACGCCGAGCGAAGCTTGTGGGCTCGTATCGACCGCACAGCGATCCGGAGGCCTTCGCGGCTGTCCATCAGGCCTCACCCGTGGCTTCGATCGAGCCGATCTTGCCATCCGTGATGTGGACGATCCGGTCGGCGCGCTCGGCGACATGGCGTTCGTGGGTCACCAGCAGGATGGTGTTGCCCGCGGCGTGGAGGTCATCAAAGATATCGAGGACGGTCGCGCCGGTGTCGGTGTCGACATTGCCGGTTGGTTCGTCGGCGAGGATGAGTGCCGGATCAGGTGCGAGCGCGCGGGCGATGGCGACCCGCTGGCGTTGGCCGCCGCTGAGCTCGCTGGGAACGTGGTCGGTGCGGTCGCCCAGCCCAACCGCCTCCAGGCGGTCGACCGCGCGGTCGATCCGGTCGGCCCGCGACCAGCCATCGAACACCAACGGGAGGGCGACGTTTTCGACGGCGGTCAGCCGCGGCATGAGGTTGAACGTCTGGAAGACAAAGCCGATGTCGGTGCCGCGGATCGCGGCGCGCTCGTCTTCGCTCGCTGTCGAGACCGGCTTGCCGTCGACGGCAACATGGCCCGACGAGGGGGTATCGAGCCCGCCGATCAGGTTCAACAGGCTGCTTTTCCCGGAGCCACTCGGCCCCATGATCGCGGTGTACGACCCCCGTGGAAGCGTGAGGCTCACCTCGTCAAGTGCGGTTACCTGCCCCCCGACAGTGTAGTATTTCGACACCTCGTCGACGACGACCGTGGGCTCGGTCTCGCCGGTCTCGGTTACGGCTGTTGTTGCGGTCGCGGCTGTCTCGCTCACACACAGCTGTTGGCTGTCTGCGCGTATCAACGTTGGCCACCGGCTGGTCTGCACCGGCCACCTCCCTCCTCGGAGCAATGTACTTACGTCACAAGCACGTACAACAGGTGATGACTACTGCTCCATTCAGTCGTCGCCTCGGTGTGCTAGCCGCTCTCCTTGCGATCGGCCTGCTGGCCGCCGGCGCGGCGACCGGCCTCCCCGGCATGGCCGTCGACGACCAGCCATCCGGCGACGAGATCCTTGATCGCGTCGAGACCCGATACGATTCCGCCGACACACTCAGCGGGACGGCGACCGTGACAGTCGAAAACGAGACCGAAACGTCGACCGCGACCGTCGAGTACGCCGCCAAACAGCCCGACAAGGTCGCTTACACCGTCAACAAGGCAGGCGAGACCTACGAGGCCGGCTCGAACGGCAGCGTTGTGTGGGCTGTCGGTGCTGATCGCTCGTTCGCCCGCGAGGTGCCGACCGAGGCTGAACTCGAAGAGTACGAGGCCGGCGTCGACAACGGCGAGCTTCCGGCCGCCTCCGACGACTACGGCTCGATGACCGACCCGGTCGAAGCGTCGAACGTGACCGCAACCCGCGTTGACACGACCGAGATCGACGGCCAGTCCGCCTACGTTGTCGATGTCGAACCGACCGACGAGTCGGCCGCGTCGACGAGCGGAACCCTCTGGGTTGCCACCGACGACAGCCGACTCCTCCGGATGACGGCGACCGATGGCACCAACGAGACAACCGTTCGCGTCACCGAGACACAGTTCAACGTAAGCATCCACGACAGCACGTTTGAGCCGCCGGCCGACCGGGTGTCGGTGACAACGTCTGACTCATACGACAGCTTCGAGGCCGTCCAGTCGGCGACCGAGCTCTCGGTGCCCACATCCGACACCGGCGAGTTCACCACCGCAACGGTTGTCAGCCGCGCTGACGGCACCGCCGTCATCCAGCAGTACGCGGCCGATGACGACACCGTGTCGGTGATCACCGCAACCGGTGGGTCGACACCGGTGGATCGGCTTGAGGGAGAGACCACGGTGACGGTCAACGAGCGATCGGCGTCGGCGGTTGAACAGGACGGTCGCGCGGTCGTCTTCTGGACCGACGATGGGGTCACAACCGCCGTCGCTGTCGAGGGGACGATCGACGACGCGACCGCGGCCGCAGCCGGCCTGTAACCCGCCGTCGACGACCGCTGATTTTCCCGGTCGCCTCAACAAATTATCTCCGGTGATAACTACGGGCGAACGCTTTTTGAGTGGTACGGTGACCATCCGATACCACTCAGATGGCGTTCCAGTCACCTCACCATGTTCCACACTGCTGCTGTTGCGGTCGCCCGATCTCGTGGCTGAGCGACGGGTCGGGATCGGATCGGCCCACAGAGCAGGCTGTCGGCCCGGGGTCGCCCGCCATGCTCGACAGCCAGCCGACGATCGGGGTCGATCCAGCGACGAGCGACGCAACCCCCGAACCTGACGGTGGGACGCGGCTGCTTGCCCCGATCCCGAACCCGGTCTGTGAGGCGTGTGCGGCGGCCGCGATGACCGCCGACGGTGCGTCGATCGACCCGCCGTCGGCAACCGACCAACCGTCGACAGCCGACTCACCTGCCGAGCCCCCGGCGACCACACCCGCCAGCGGCCCCAATCCGGTCGTTGTCGATGGGGTCACCTGTTGGCGGATCGGCACCGACGAGACGTGGCAGCTGGCCCGCGACGCGCTCGGCTGTGAGTCGGCCGCCGAGTTCCTGCGACGACACACCGACGACGATGGTCGGCCGTTGCGATGGTTCGGGATCGACCATCAGGGCTCGCCACGACAGGTGCGAATCGAGCCCGACGCAGTTAGCGACATCACCGCGTTCTGTGCGTCCCTCGCAGACGGCACCGCCGTCCGGATCGAGACGGCGGCTGGGGCGCGATCGATCGATGTCCCGGTCGTTGACGTTCGTCATATCTCGCCGGCTGATCGATCCGCTCACGACCCCCCGCAGGTGTCGGCGTTGACAGCCGAGGCAACCCCTCGGCGGGTCACCGTCTCGCTGCCGGCGATCGAGACCCTCTTCGTGCCGCCGCAGCCAACGGTGTCGGCTCCTGGCCCGGAGCCCTCCTCACAACAGCTTGATCGCTACGGCCGGTTGGCGGCTGCTGCCCCCGGCGTGGTTGATACCGCCGGACTGGCGAAGATCGCTCAGACGGCCGACACCCAGACCCAAACGACCGCGGTACGGATCGTTGCATCCGTGCTTTCGGCGACTGCGACCCCCGGGTTGACCGCGATCCCGTCGCTCGTGGCGTGTCTTGACGGTGGCCGACTCAGCAGACTGTATGCCCTGCGATCGCTGGCCCATATCGCGGCGGTACAGCCGGCTGCCGTCGCCGACGCGGTCGATGCCGTTATCGACACGCTGCCCGCCGACAGCCGGCTGGTGGCGACGGCGGCGACACGGCTGTTGGCTCAGGTGGCCGACCACGACCCCGGTGTTGTCGTGGATGCGATGTCGGCGTTCGACTCGGTGTTGGAACCGACACCGACCCGGGCGCGCCGGCAGGCACTGGCGACCGTCGGGCTCGTCGCCAAGGCGGAGCCGGACGCCGTTCGACCGCTCGTGCCACAGCTGTGTTCGCTGCTGGAAACCGACGACACCGCCTATCTGATCAGTACCACCGCCGCCCTCGGCCGGGTGACGGCTGCCTACCCGGCTGCGGCGACGCCGGCGGTGCCAACGCTGCTCGCACAGCTTCCCGCCGACAGTCCGGAGCTTCGCGCCAACACGGTCGGGATTCTCGGCGATATCGCGGCCGAGTATCCGACCGACATCGCCCCCTACACCGACGAGCTTGCCGAGCTGTTGACCGACGACGATCCCACGGTGCGGTCGAATACAGCCGGTACGTTTGCCCGCATCGCCGCGGTGCGACCGCGACATGTCACACCGTTTGTCGACGCCTTGATCGAGCTGTTAGACGACAGTTGGACGCGCAGCCGTGTCCACGCCTGTTGGGCGTTGGGCCGGTGTAACGCCGCCGCGGCAGCCGATGCGTTGGCCGAGCGTCGCCACACCGATCCGAAGGAATCAGTGCGGCAGCGGGCGGCGTGGGCACTCAACCGGATCACGTGACGGCGGCCCGCGAAGGCCTCAATAGCGGCCCCACCCAAGTGTTGGTAATGAGTTACACCGTTACCTACCACTGTCCACACTGTGAGGCGATCGTCGAACTCGAACGTGCAGGGTATCTCGACGACAAGGCGGTGACGCCGTACCCCTTCGAGGGCTGGTCGTACGTCGCTCCCGACGAGTCATTTGAGGACGAAGATGATGTCGACGGCGTCGAATTCACCTGCGGTGGGGATGGGACGCTTCGGGATGGCGAAACCGGCTGCGGGGAGTCCTTCTATCTCAGCTTCATCAAGTTCGAAGACGGCCAAGAGATCGATCCACGACAGCCGAGCGAACGCGTCGAACTCGCCGATGAGTCGCCCACCGCACCCAGCGGCCCGCGTGGCCCATCGGGGCCGGGATCGGGCGGCTTCTGGTCATAAGTGGGTTGTGCTGGCTGTCCCAGCAGCCCGATGGTTCCCGGACGATATCTGCGTGGTCGATAATCGACTCGGGCTCTTGGATGATTCGATGAAACAGACTCTAAACTGTGATATACGACCGTACGGAGTGACGTATTGAGGACAACGATGTGTTACTCACGCTGTACCGTCGGCAACTCAACAACAAATACTGCCCCCTCAGATGGAGCAGCTGTGGGTGTTTCAGCGTCCACAATCCCGCCTTCGTTGCGATCTTCGATCCAGACATCACCACCGTAGCTGTCTACCAACGACTTGACGAGGTAGAGGCCGATTCCGGTGCCCTCACTGTCGAGTCCTTTCTCACCCTTCCCGAAGATGTCCTCCTTTGCGGCGTCAGAAATGCCGGGACCGTTGTCCGCAACTCGGATTCTGATACTTCCATCCGCTGTGTCCGATGACACGGCAACGGTCGGAACTGGTTTGTCGTTGTGCTGGACTGCATTCTTCAACAGGTTGCGAAACACGGAACCTAACATCTTGTTAGCTCGCACCGATACCTGCTGAATCTCCGACGCAGAGATGATGTTGGCGTCTGGATATGCTTCCCTGATCTGTTCAATCTCAGATCGTACTACCGAACGGATACTGATCGGTTCAAGTTCTTGCTCCGCCGAAAGCATGACAGCCGCCATCTCTCGGGCTACCGTTGTGAGATCAACGGCATGCTCTGCGTTTTCATAGACGGTCTGCAAATGCGTTTCTGCCTCCTCATGATCTATCGCGTCCGCAACCATCTCCGTATACGCAAGGATCAATTGGAGGTCGTTCCGGATATCGTGGCGCAGCACCTGATTGAGAATATCCAGATTGTCACGCTGTTCCTCTAACTGGCGTTCATAACTTTTCCGTTGGGTGATATCGTTCGCCACTGCGACGAATTTCTCCGGGGTGCCCTCCTCATCGGTAAGCGGTGAAACCGTCTGATTGAGTACGACTTCCTCGCCGTTTGCCCGTTCATCAATCACCTCGGCTTCCCACTGGTCACCGGCGAGGATCGTCTCCCAAAGCTCGTCGTAGTAGTCGTCGCTGTGCTCGCCTGATTTGAGGATACTCGGCTTGCGACCGATTGCCTCAGCTTTGTTGTACCCGGTGATCGACTCAAACGCCGGATTGATGTATTCGATGTTTCCGTCTGTCTCGGTCATATACACTGCGTGACCGGTCTGTTCGACGGCTTTCTGAAATTGTTTGAGTTGCTGTTCTCGCTCTTTTCGCGCAGAAATATCTCGGACAATCGCATGGACTGCTGGCTCGCCCTGATGTTCGAACCGGCTGAGCTTTACCTCAGCAGCAAACTCCGTGCCATCACCGCGCTGGTGGATCCACTCAAAGAATGCCGTCCCTTCGTTGAACGCTTTTTCAATGTGTTCTAATGCTATCGCCTTCGAGTCTCTGCCATCTGGTTGGGACTGCGGCGCGAGTTCCCACGGGGTGTACTCGGTGAACGCCTCGACAGACTCGATGTCGAACAGTTCCAGTGCCTGTTCGTTGCAATCAAAGAATCCGTCCCGGTCAAGCAGCATGAGGGCGTCGCGGCTATCCTCAAACAGGCTTCGATACTTCGCCTCGCTGATTTCGAGTGATCGTGCCCGTTGTTTTCGCTCGGTGATATCTCTGACGAGGGCATGCACAGCCGATCTGTCGTTATACTCGAATCGGGTGAGCTTCACCTCTGCCGGGAATTCTGTCCCATCGGCGCGCTGGTGTACCCACTCGAAGACTGCTTCACCCGACTCAAAGGCTGTATCAATCCAGTCACTCGCGGCCTCCTGTGAGGGTCGCCCGTCGGGCTGTGTCGTGGGTGACAGCTCCCCTGGGGCATGCGTGACGAACTCCTCGACAGAGTCGATTCCAAACAGTTCGAGTGTTTGTTCGTTACAGTCGAGATACCCCTCACGATCCATGAGCATGAGCGCGTCACGATTGTGCTCAAACAGATTGCGGTACTTCTGCTCGCGTGCTTCAAGCTCTCGTTGGTTTTCTTTTTGCTCTGTTATGTCGATGAGATAGCCGACGAGTGAGGTGTCTTCGGGGTTGTCCGGAGCTGTGTTTGTGTATTCCTTTACCCAGCGGGTGTTCCCGTCAGCATCGCGTATCCGATAGGGATCCAGCGTGACCAATTCCTGATCGGTTTTTCTCTCTCTACTAAACGCCTCTCTGACCTGTTGTACATCCTCGTCGTGAACGAGTGAGACAAACGCAGTTGACTGGAGTTCAGCCGGCGTATAGCCGAACGTGTCCTTGACGTTCTCTGAGACATATTTGATGGGCCAGCCAGCGTCATCGTCCCACCGGAAGACAACTGCCGGCCCTTGTTTGAACATCTCTCGCTCAGCTTCGAGTCCCTGTTGGGCGGTCTTTTGCTGGTCGATATCGATATGAATCCCAACCGCACGGATCGGATCATCATCGGCATCTCGTTCGACAATGGTTCCGATATCGCGGATCCACTTCCAGTCGCCGCTTGCGGTTTTCATCCGGTGTTCTGTATCGTAGTATTCAGTTGCTTGCTGCTCGTGGTTTTCTAATGCAGTTTTGATTCGCTCAGCATCATCCGGGTGGGTTCGGCTCTCCCAGGCACTGAGATGTGGCTCGATATCATCGAGTGTGTAGCCGAGCATCGAGGCCCACTGTTCGTTGTACTCGACCTGATCGGTCGTCATATCCCAATCCCAGACGCCGATCCCCGCGCCCTCGACGGCGAGTTTGAGCCGTTCTGTGAGCTGTGTCACTTCCTGATTCGGCTGCTGACTATCAGGGGATGGAGAGTTCGGGACTTCCTGAGAGGTCGCCACAATCCTTTCGACGGTTCCATCCTGGACAACAGGTGTGTACGTTGTCTCCCACGACACTGTCGCCGCCGGCCAACTGATGGTTTCGGTTCGTTCAACCGGCTCGGCATGATCGAGACAGTCTTCCAGTGGGTGACGAAGCGCGGCTGCAGCGTCAGCATCTAACAAATCGTCCAAGGGCTGACCACTGCCGTTGGCTATATCGACCCCTGTTTGTTTGCTGTGGATAGTATTGTTATTTTTAACCACGAATGTGTGGGCAGTGTCACTTCGTTTGACAGCAAACACACAGACAGGCTCAGAGATACTACTACAGATCGCGTTACAAACGCCTGAATACTCGGTTTCTGTGCCGTTCGATATCATCGACTTACATTTTCTCTTCAGCGATTTGTTTCATATGTAATTCACTCTGAGTTAGTGTTGTGAAATACACACTATAAATCAATGGGATAGGTCTGTATTTATCGACATACAGCTCAAAGGGCCGAACAACGAGTCAGTTGCTGCTGCGTTGGCAAAACTATAGAGTTATGTCATTGGATTAGTGGACGGATGGCGTGGGCTGGGAGCTCAAGTTCTTCGCTGTCTGGCAGTCGTATCCGATAGCGTGGTTCCTCTATTTGCTCGCCGGTAATTGTCGTTAGCTCGCCTTTGACGACATCAATAATGCGGCCGTGGTCGCCGTGATACTGGTCATGATCAGGGTCTGTCTCGTCAGGGATATCGATGCGAACTGGGTCTCCAGTGCTGAACTCGGTCATACTCGCAGGGATGGTAGTGTGTCTCTTAGTCGTGTTGTGGCCTGTGATGTCGTTCAACAACCTCTGCAAAGGCAACATTCTCTTTTGCAGTTTCAATCCGAACGGTTGCTCTGTCGCCAACCTCTGTGTCCGGAACGATGACAACGTAGCCTCGATCAATCCGGGCAATCCCGTCGCCTTGGTCACCGATGCTGTCAATCTCAACGTCACGTGTTTCGCCGACATCAACAGGTGGCTGTTGCTCGTCTTCCTGTTCAGGTGCTGGCTCGGCTGGTTGATCAGCTGAGGAGTCAGATGCAGTGTCTGCATCTACCGGCAGCAGTGCCACGCGGTATGTTCCACTCGTGTCTATCGCGCCGTTCTCTATCTCTCGATCCGGAATCTCAATATGATATGAATCGTCTTCAACACTCACTTGCGTAGTGAAGAGGCAAAGCAAGTCATCAGAAATTTCCATACCACAAGCACGCTACCGAGGGTAAAAAGTGAATTCAATTTGGTAGTGTGAAGAGAAGCGATCACCACGAAGTAAGCGTATGAGGGTAGTAGTTGGTCACCGTTCAATCGTAACGATATTTTCGAGTGGCTCTCGATACTCACCTTCGCCGACAACCGTACCATCTGCGGTGATCCGGTACTCTTCGTCGTACTGGGTGAGGTGTAGTTCGGCCGTTTTGTGAGTGACATCCCACCCAGCGTCGGTGAACCGCTCAGCAAGACTATCAAGCCATTCTGCGTCTAACTCGCCAGGTTCGATCTGTTCCAAGCGACCTGCTGGAAA
>NZ_JABEBY010000014.1:0-103739 GCF_046719765.1 Halonotius sp. F2-221B | reverse complement strand
TGCTCAATCTCCTTTCGACGTGAGCGCTCCATTACTCCTCTATCAAGCTTAGCTAACAAAACTTTTCGTACTCATTATTCGCCGAGAAACGCACGCCACGTTTTAGTCGAGATTCGTTCAAACCACGTGCGGAGAACAGTGTAGTGTGGAAGTCTGGTGAGGCCAATCTCAGCAAGCACGTTGGGCATTTCACTGAGCAAATCCACCGCGACGCGGTATGATTTGCCCAGTTCGATACGAAGTGCATGCAGCGTGAGCATCGCCCACTCGGCGAACCCGCCACCCCTTTCGGGGTCGGCGGGTTCGTCCGGATCAGCGACAACTGCTTTAGCTTTCGCCGCCGTAACACGGGTGAAGAGACGGATTTCCGAAGTCACAATACTCCATCTCTTCGTTTTCTATCGAGATAACGAGGCTGTTGCTGCTGCGTCTAGCGAAACTACAGAGCCGAATTCTCTCGTTGGTAGCCGATCGCTTCTCTTGATTATTTTCGGGTAAATATATCACAAAATAGACAAAATGATATTCAGATATGATTTATTATAAATGTAACGAAATTAAAATGAAGGAAAATAATTAAGTATTAGTATAATTATCAGCTTAGACGATCGTACGATGCCTGATAACGACAATAACGAACAAGTAACCAACTGGTGGATTAATCGAAGAGAATTCATCGGATCATCGGTTGCATCTGGTGCTTTCTTTTCGATCGGTGGTGCTTCGTCTGTCGCCGGTCAAGAGGATCGTCCCGGTGAAACACTGTTCACAACAGCCTCGTTTTCAGAAGACAAAATCGACAGCTTTGTTCAGACGTTTGCTACGCCGGAATTCTATAATAACGTTACAAACGTTGAATATTTAGGGGAAACACCCCAATTATCGGCGTTTGCAAAATCGATGCAGGAGTTTCCACAGGACGGAAACTCTCATCTCGTTTTAAGCAGCGGCAACGCGTCTGAAGCCGATAATCCACCAAGCAATTTTGCAAGTACCAACGTTAACGGACGGAGTATACAGAACTACTCACCCGACAACTATGACGCAAATGACGTAGCAGAAATCCGTATTGATTTTACAATCCCAGCAGGTGCTGAAGGGATCAAATTTGAGTATCAGTTTGGAAGCGATGAGCCTCCAACATATACCGACAGCCAGTTCCAAGACTTTTTTGAGGCGATTCTGATTCTTCCTAACGGCACCAAAACGAATATCGGGACTCTTCCGAACGGTGATCCTGTCACTGTCAGTAATGCCATTGAGTATTCTAATGAGCCTGGCGGTGGATCACAGAGTCCAACCCCCCCACTTCCAGAACCACAAGATATCACGTACAACGCGGTGACAGAGTTGCTGACGGCGGAGCGATCACTTGGCGGTTTCCAAGGAGAAACGGCACGGCTCATCGTTCGGGTCGCGGATGCATCCGACGGTGTCTTCGATAGTGCTGTCCTTCTTGATAACCTCCGATTCGCTGGCGATATCGACGGCGGGACAGGACCAGTTGAACAGGCTTTGAATACACACCGAGATGCGGTTCGGGATTCACTTGAGGAAGCGATCCGGCTTGAGGCACAGGCTGCTGCTGACGTATATAATGAACACGGATCAGTGTATGCCGACAAGTTTGTGAACTATTTGGGATATCAAGCTGGTGTCGTTGATCCAGCAACGTTGGATGATGAGTTCCGTGACACACTTGAACAGACAAAAACGGAGACGGACGGTGATGACACCGACCGATTCGCCACACTGTACAGTTTCTACGATGAACTCTACTCGCAGGCTGCAGCGGTTCCGGAGAGTGAGCGTCAAGAACTGTTCGAGCAGTACATGCTGGGCACTCATCCGGAGCAAGAGAACTATCTCACGTACGGTGGGTTAACGCCAGCCGAAGCGTTTGAAACGTACGAACAGGAGGTGTTCCCCGAGTACAAGGAGTCGTTCCTTACAGATCTTACTGACGGCGATTTCACCAATCAAGAGCGTCAAGAAATTATTTCGTTTATTAATGCGCGGACGAGTGAAATCGAAAGCGCGCTTGGCCAGTCTGAACGTCAGGCTGAGGAGACTGTTAATGCCCTTATTGGTGACAGTGCGGTCACCGGCAAAACGTTCAGCGTTGAGGTCGCTGAAACTGGTGCGGAAAACACGGTTGAGGATCAACTGCTTGGGACAGCCGTTGTCTCGATCGGGGTTATTGCATTGAAAGCGATTAAGGCGAGCTACGTGGCAGCAAAGAGCTACAAACTTCTTGCGAGTGCGGCGAAAGGGTACAAGATCGTCAAAGTCGCCAAAGCAAGTAAGATCGCTAAAGGGCTTGCCTCCGGAACGAAGTCTGCATTACACGGTGTTCACGCGATCAATTCGGCACTTCCAACTCTCAGCTTGAAAGCATCGGGGGCAGTAACGACGAAGTCTGGGATTCTACAAAACTCCGCATACATTGGTTCAAACTTGGCCAAAGCAGAAGTCTGGGAGGCGGTTGTCGGCGGTGTGCCTGACGTAACTAGTGGTCTTGAGGGTGTTGCCGCATGGGGCGTCAACCAAGTGGTAGACGAGGAGGATTACAAACTCATCGAACAGGAGGGGGTTTCCCCACAGGTTTGTTTACAGCTGTCTCGACGACGGGCAGAGATCACTGACCTCGAAGTCTCCGATCTCAACATTACTGACGCGCTTAATCTCCCTGTGATCGGTGACGGGCCGATATACCGATACGATGACGGCTGGAATGGGGTCGAAACTGGATCTATCACCATCCGCAACACTGGGCTTGAACCGTTTACCCCGACCCCGGAGCTAACGATCGAGGCACGCAACACGCCGCCAAACGGTAAGGATAATGCAACCGAGTTCCCGGCTGTTCTTAATGAACCTGTTCCGCGGCTCGAACCGGGTGAAGAACGCACACTTGAGTTCCAGTATGCGGCACCACTGAGTGTCCTCGGCAGCGATCAGTATCGGCTTGTTGCCGAGCTGTACAACTCCGAGGATGAACTGACCGAGGAGTTCGAAACGGGTGTGTTGGATTTCGACTTTGGGGAGTCATTCGACGTACTGTCGGGTGTTCTTGGATCCGGTGAGACCGCCCAAGAAGTCCACACACCTGCCGATGATACGAACAACGTCACCTACGATCTCAACTACGAGTCTTCGGATCTCGATCTACATATCACCGATAACCAAGGTAACCACACAGGTCTCAATTACGCAACCTACGAGTTCGAAAACGAGATCCCGAACTGTACACACTCGGGCGACGATGGTGGGACTATTGGCAACGAGTATGCAACGATTGAGGATATTCAGTCGAGCGAATATACTGTTGAAGCGATTTCGAAGGAGTTTGGCACCGTTATTCAGTCACAGGATGGTGATGCGACAGCAATCAGCACCAGCGACCAAGCAGGAAGCGGCGTCGATAGCGAGTTCACCATCGATACAACCGAAGTCTCGGCGGCTGAGTTGGAGTCGACAGTTTCACTCTCCTCAACCTCGGCGACGCTGTACAAGGGTTCGGAGGCAACTGTCAGCACTGACACAACCGTTGATGAGGCAAAAGGAACCGATTCACTTCTTGGGATTACGATCTCGGTCGGTGAGTTAACAGCTGCATCCGGAGATGGCGTGATTCCTGCTGAGAATGTCTCGATCGAGATGAACAACTTCGATCTCGAAGCGGGTGACAGCACATCCGTCGGACTCACGGTTGCGATCCCATCGTCGCTTGCAGCCGGCACCTACACCGCGACGATGGAAGCAACGGCAAATGATGGTGAAACGACGGACACCGGACAGTTAGTTGTTAACGTCCTGCCTGAAGGGCCGGATGTGACAATCGGCGATGGCCAGAACCCGCCGCAGGATCTCAACGGCGACGGGTTGTATGAGGATGTTAGTGGTGATGGAACTCTCAGTCAAGCTGATGTCCAGCTCCTCTATGAGAATCTTCAGAGCGATGCTGTTCAGAACCATCCGAAGGCATTCAACTTCTCCGGGACTGATCCTCAGAGTGTGACCACCGATGACGTGCAAGCACTCTTTGCGGCACTCACGGGTGGTGATAACTGATGTCTACCGCTCGGTGGCCGCGAACCGTCGGTGTTGGTCTCCTGTTGGTGGTGTTGCTTGCGACGGCCGCTGGTGCTGCGGCACCGGCCGGCGGCTCGGTTTCGGCGTCGGATGCGGGCAGTATCGATATCGGCGTTGATGCCCCGGAGACCGTGCCAACTGATCAGTCCGCGACGGCGACTGTTACCGCCAGCGGTGCGACCGGTGGAGTCGATGTGTTTGAACTGACTCTGGCTGCTTCGGGCTCGGAGGCAACGCTTGAGGATGTCTCGGTGCTCACCGACGGTACTGCCGGGCCGTTGACTGACATTCAGTATGGGCCAAATGATCAAACTGTGACTGTCCGTGTGACGACGCTCGATGCAACCTATGAGAACGCATCGACCATCTCCTTGTTCGATGCCGATGTTTCGAACGGCGAAAACGGAACGGTTGATCTTGCGGTCACCGGTGTTTCAACGGTTCAGGATGCGAGCCTTGAACCGTATACGATCGGTCAGACCAGCGGTACTCAGATCGAGTTCACCGGCGACACACAGGCTCCGACCGACTCGATCGATATCCCGAACAAGACACTCCCGGCTGACGGCGGTACGATAACGGTGAGCAACCAGAGTGCGGATGCGTATCTTCAGTTGGATACCTCCGAGCTCCCAGAGGGCTGGACGGTCAGCGATCCACAACCGATCGGCTTTGCGTTCACACAAAATGAGTCGACATGGCTGTATCCGGTTCCGGGAACGGTCAGTCTCAACATCACGCCTGCCAATGAGAGTGTGGCACAGTCGGGTACAATAACTGCGACTGTCGACGATATCGAGAATCAGGATACATTCACCGTAACGATCGGTGACGGTGGCTCCGATGACGGCCCACCAGCGAGTACGCCTGTTCCGGAGGATGTGGCTCAACCAGCTGTTGTCAACGCCGTGATCACAGCCGGCCCCGATTCCGAACTCGACACGCTTGATATCCTTGATGGCTACGCGGACTATCTTGAGACCGGTGCTGTCAACGGGACAGAGGTCGAAACCGGGCTCACGCTGCTCGATCTCTACTCGTGGCGACTCGATAACCCTGGTGTTGAGGTCGGGCCGGTTGATCCTGATGGTGGCACCGATGAGGAGCCAGACGACATCATCGGGGGCCCGGATGATGGTAACGAGACGGATGATGAGTTGCCTGATGGTAACGAGACGGACGATGGCGGTAACGAGACCGATGACGATGCGCCGGACGACCCTGATGCAGATGAGCCGACGGCTGCGAGTCCGCTTACGATCGAACAAACCCTCGGTGCGGCCGATGCGGATAACTCAATCAACGCGATCGCCGTTGCGCATGGCCTCACAAACGGCTCGGCTCCGGTCAACCTCTCGGAGATGACATGGACGGTGACAACGCCGGATGGGACAACGACGCTTGACTACGATGATGTGCAGGCACAGTCTGCTGCCGGAACCAGCGAACCGCCGTTGTTGGAGAGCTCAGGAGACGTTATTCAAGTCTCCTTCGGGCTTGAGCTGAACGGTCTCCCACCGCTGGAGGCCGGCGAGGACGTAACCATCGAGGCCAACCCGCCGGCTCTCGACGATGATGGCGGGACGCCTACCGAGTCGGTGAGCGTTACCGGGACGACGCCTTCGAGTATCCAGTCCGGGGAATCCTACGTCTTGTAACTGCTCCCCTGCGACCGCTGTTTCTTCGCACGCGCACGATAACTTAGTCAATTCCTACGGTATCGACACACACGCTCATCCGTACAGGATGTTGTCGATGTCGTCCTCGTCTGTCTCGACATCTGATGCGATCCGGCCCTTGTTGAAATGCTGAAGTTCCGCCTCGCTCAGGCGTTTGGGTTAGCCCGGATGGATTACAACATTTATTATATTGAAACCCACTCTGAGGGGGTCTGGCAGTGTCGCTGGGATCGTCATTAAAATCCCCATACGCAACGCATACACTTCTATCCGCCACCGGCTGCAGACTCGACGGCTGCGGTTCCAGATCAGCCACCCGACCACCATCCATCGGCGATCGTGACCCGGACGCTTGCAAATATTCGGGATCGAATCAAAGACCTCTGGGACTGACTTCGTTGAGACGGTGAGCATCGCCAATTGGCCGCCCAATTTATTGCACTCGGAGTGCAACAACTGCGTATGTCAAGTGACTCAGACCCACGCGTGGAGGCAGAATCCACGATCAACGACAGCTATGGAACGACGATCCCAGCACCGATTCGGCACGCACTTGATGACGCGCTTGCGCCGGGAGATACCGTTCGGTGGGTGCTCTCGGATGGAGAACTGTCAGTCGAGGTCATTCACGAGGAGTACGGTGCGTTCGAAGACACCGAACCGTTCGACGGGCCGGCATGGGAGAGCGACGCTGCTGCTGAGAGTGCCTGGAGCGAGTGATGCAGGTGGTTTGTCTTGATTCGAATATTGTTCTCGCCGCGCGAAATGCGAATGCGACGCGTCACGACGACGCGACGGCGATATTCAGCGGGATCGATACCGGGGAGTTGCCCCGTGGGAGACTGATAAACTACGTTGTCCCCGAAATTCTCCATCCGCTCCAGAAACGTATCAGCAAGGCGGCTGCATCCGAAACCCTCGACCGTCTACAATCGAGTCGTGGCTTTGAGTTTGTCCACGTCTCGAACGCCGTTCACCTGTACGGCGAACAGTTGTTTCGAACCTATGCGGCGTCATCAGGGCCAGAGTGGGTCGATTCGATCCTGGCTGCGTACATGCAGCACGAAGATATCGAATACATCTACTCGTTTGACGATGACTTCGACGTGTTTGATGATGTGACCCGACTCACGACCGCGACAAACCCATTCACGCTAGATTGATTTGTGACGCACGGACGGTGATTGATGAGATGGTTGCGGAGGGATGGTACTGTTCGCCCGCGATGTATCGGCTGACAAGGTGACTACCTCGGGGCTTGACCCCGAGGCTGAAGCCGACAATAAGTAGATTTAATAACAACCAGTATTAATAGATAATAATGAGTAGTATGGAATGCTATCCAGACCTCAGACAGAACGGACAAGTCACCATCCCTGAAGAAGTACGAAAAGGGTTAGACCTCGAAGCAGGCGATCAACTGAAACTCACCGTCGAAAAGCTAGATTAATGCAGACAACGCTTCGCTTTCGGGCGTATCTCTCCGATGCGGTCGCTAGCGAAGCATGGCGACAGATCGACATTCTCCGACAAATCCGTAACCACGCAGTGCGGGATTACTACAAGTCAGAGTACAACGACCGACCAACGGAGTTTGACCAGAACAACAAACTCAACGACTGGACGGACCAGTGGCCGACCTTCGCAGAACCATCACAACACGCCGCACAGCAGGCAATTGGGCAAATTCACAGTGACTTAGAAGGCCTAGAAGAACGCCGAAACAAGGGCTATGATGTGGGTCGGCTTCGGTGGCAAGGTCGTGGTGAATTTCGGTCGGTGTCGTACAATCAATCCAGCCGCTTCAACGTGGATCACAACACGGGCGACGACCGATTCGTGCGACTCCGACTCGAAAAGATTGGCTGGTTCAACATCCGAGCGAATCGGCCTGTTCCTGACGCCGACGAGATTAGCGAAGCGATCCTGAAAAAACAGAAGACCGGCGAATGGTATCTCTCGCTGGTTGTTGAGGTAGATGAAACGCCGGAAAAGCCAGCCCTCAGTGAGATTGAGCCACAGGATTGTGTTGGTGTCGATCTCGGCATTACCAGCTACATCCATACCTCAGACAATCTCACTGTTGGAACGCTGGATCTCTCCGATGAATACGAGCGATTACGCCGCGAACAGCGAAACCTGAGCCGCAAGGAACACGGCTCAAGCAACTGGGAGAAACAACGGCGACAGGTCGCCAAAGCCAAGCGGAAGATTAAGCGGCGCGTCAAAGACTTCCAGCACAAACTCACAACGTGGTTAGTCACAGAATACGATCTTGTGGCGGTCGAAGATTTGAACGTAAAATCGATGTTGGAAACGCCACAGAACGCCAAGAATAAACAAGACGCCGCATGGTCGCGTTTTCTTGACTTGTTAGAGTACAAGGCCGATCTCCACGGTACGCACGTCGTTCAGGTTGACCCAGCCGGGACAACCAAAGAATGCGCCAGTTGTGGCGTAGCCACAGACAAGCCGCTGTGGGTGCGAGAACACAGCTGTCCGGCCTGTGGTCATACCCAAGACCGTGACCTCAATGCCGCGAAGAATATTCTCAATCGAGGACTGAAGCAGGTAGGAGCGGGACGCTCCGAATCAACGCCCATGCAGACTGCACTCCCTGCGTCGTCGTCTCAGCGAGAGGCTGTCGATGCAAAGTGCGTCGTTGAAGTGGGAAGCCTCCGGGCTTGACCCGGAGGTAGTTCACACGAAACTGGTGGGGAAGCTTGATTCGATTGACGAGTCAACTGAGGGTGACCGTCGTCGCCTCCAGAAGTTTCTATGGATTGATGTCTATTCGCGCTAACACAAGAGAATGTCTCCGTTGAGTTCGGTTCTGCTGATTTCACTCGCCACCGTCTGGGATCGGCTTGTCAGCTCGATAGTCTTCAGAGTCACCGCCAAAGTCCGCTGCGAGATCTTCACGCACCGCTTGCCGTAGTGCTTCAATATCCTCTCGAAGCGCCTCGATATCTTCGTCAGTCATCGGTGTCGTCTGATCTCGTGCCATTCTTCGAATCTCCGTCCGAAACTTACGACGTTGTTGGATAAATGGTCTTCGGCCCGATCAAGCGCACGTTTCGCTGGCATCGGTGGGTCGACCTACTCCGTTCTATACGTTTTGTCATCGCGGTAGATGTCGATATGAACACCCTCCTCGCTAACATCATGGCCGAATTCGCTTTCGATGTCGTGATCGTACCGAACAACGAAATGCCACTCGCCTTCGTGTTTGTATTCCAACTGGACGACGAAACGCGTAATCTCAGTCTGCGTCCGATTGTATCCTAACCGCTTGCGTGCACAATGTGAAACGGGAGTCTCGTATTCACGATCATACTCCCGCGGAGAATCCTCCATTTGTATTGAGGCTTTGGGCAACAGTAAAATAAATCTGCGGATCGCTCAAGAACGGTGTTCCCAGCGTCGTCGTATATTTTATTTGTCGTCGTACTTATCAGCGTCTGGCAACCCGGTCGGAACGAGATTCTCGAAGACACATTGCAGGAACAGCCGGTTTCGTTCTGCTTCCGGGATATCGTCCGGCTGGGCAACTTCGTAGGCGCATTTGCTCAGGATGTAGGCTAGAACTGCTGGCGGAACACCAAAGATCGTCGGATCGACCACGGGTTAGGAGGATAGTAGTTCGCGTTCCTCGTCGCTCGGTTCGGGCGCGTCGGCACCGGCTTCGACTGAGAATTCGCGCATTGCTGTCACTTCGCGGTGTAACTCGTCGTTGGGGCGGTCGATGGTGTCGAACGCAGCCTCGATATCGCCAGCGCGGGCGTGCTGGATGAAGGCGACCGGATCTTCGGACGCGCCAAGCAACCGGAAGAGTGTGGCAACGGCCTGAAACGCCGCTGGTGTGCGTCCGAAGTGGTCTGTGAGGCTCATATTTGTTTGAAGGTGTAGGATGGGTATAAAAATTGCTACGGAACTGTCTTGATCGCAACTCGCAGTCGACGACCGTATGTTTCGCTCGATCTTCGAGCGTTCGTCGGCGGCCGCCCCGTCCGACCCCGCGCCCGCCCGCCGCCGAGTGGTCGGTAGGCACTGTTTACCACCCCGATTCGCGGTCGGTCGTCCGCCGGGCGACAGCGGCCTGTGCGCGCCACCGAAACGTCCCGGCGATCGTTTTTCGAGAGGGCTCTATAACACACTACTGAGTACTTTATGACTCTATTAGAGATACGTAACGACAAGTCTACGACAGCACTGTTATGTGTAGTATGGTTCGATCAACAGTCGCCCGGTAATTTGCAGTGGTAACAACAAGATTTATTATATACCCCGAAGGAACACTCCGTCGGAGTGACACCCTAACAGATGCACGGCACAATTCGGCCGTATAGGCAGACAACTACAGTTTCACACGGATCAGCGACCGGGTTCCGCCGGACGCGCGTGAGTACGACGCGACAGCCATGAGTACAGAGATGACCGCGTCAGACGACGACGGCGGAGACGACGTAACCCGGACGACGATCAAAGTCGACGATGCGGTGTGGCGTCGTGTTCGATCGGAGGCGATCCGTGAGGATAAGAAGGTCTCGGAGCAGCTCGAAGCGATCCTTCGAGAGTACTTCGGGGTCGATGACGATGAGGACGATGCGTAAGATTATGGTAGAACACACAACAGCCGGTGATTCCGGCACGAAGCGTACAGCCCAATCGAGTAGTTATGTGGGCGCGGCTAGCCCACCTGGGGAGGTGAGAACATGAGTGGTAATAGACTCAAGCAAGGTCGTGCGATCTTCCTTGCGGCGATTATGATTATCTCTATGTCCGCAGTTGGCTTTGCCGGGAGTGCGGCGGCGGCTGTGGACAGTATTGATTCTGCTAGTGCTGAAGATGTGGATGTTGCAGGAGATACTGCAACGCAGACACTTACGCTCTCAAGTGTCGACAACGACGATACAACTGAGACAATCACTGTAGATCTCGGGAGTAATATCATTACTGATGCAGAGGTGACAGCCGATGGTGGCCACGAGGCAAGCGTCACCACTGACTTCAGCGATCCACAGTCGGCGTTCGACATCGAACTCGCGGACAACAACGTATCATCTGATGATATCGAAGTAGACATCACACATGATGTCAGTGGTCAGAGTTCCTCTGACTCAACTGATGCCCTAAGCTATACTGTCGGTGTGACCGATGGTAATCAGGGAGATCTAACATCTACTTTCACGTTTGTTGATACCAGTGAGCCGGTTCAGCTATTCGACAGTGAAGATAACGTCATCTTCACTGACGACAATATTGGCGACGCGCTCTCTGAGGCTTCTGCCGACCAAACTATTGAAGTTGACGCCAATGGCGGCCCCTACGAAGAGCAGGTGACCGTTGATAAGGACGTGACGCTGGAGTCAGTCAATGGTCAGGCAACGATTACTACCCAAACGACAAATAATAATGGTGGTGCCGGAGTCCCCACCGTCAAAATCACTTCTGACGGTGCGGAAATCTACGGCTTCGAAATCATAAGTCAGGGGGACGATGAAAGCTCGCTCTTCAGTCAGAGCCTCCAAACTGAGGATGTGAGTGATATCCATATCGAGAACAACCTGTTGAGTGCGACCAATCTCGATAATGATGATGCACCAGAGCGTCAGGGCGGCCTTCTCGTCCAGGCTGGTAGCACTGGTGTTTCGAACATTACAATCCAAGACAACGTTGTTGATGGGTCTGGCGCAGGCATCTACACGGATGCTGACGGCCAAGATATCGACGAACTCACCGTTGACGGCAACGATGTGACGAACGTTCGAGCTGATGCTGAGTTCGCACTCTCAACTCGAAACGATGGCACTATCGGAACTGTCAACGGTGAATCCGAAATCAACGCACAGATTCAGGCAGTTGTGAACAACAACCCCGGAATTGACACAACGGCCCCGATCGGCGTCTCTCCTGACCCCGACACGGTTGTTGGCGGTCAAGAAACGACTGTGGATGTCTCTCTTTCCGGTGTCGCTGATGATGCGTCTGTCAACTACGCGTTGACGACTGGCTCCAACGGAGACAATATCCAGCAGACCGGCAGTACTGACGCAGGTCAGACAACGGTCTCGCTCACCAGCTCGTTCAATAGTGGTGAGAACTACTTCTTCAACGTGAGTCGAACCTCGTCAGCAGTGGATCTCAATACTCCCAGCAACGTTGGCGGAAGCGCAGAGATCACCGCCGAAGTGCGGAACGTCACGCAGGATGTTACCGTTGACGGGAATGCAGTCTACAACCAGACGGTGACTATCAACGGCACGCTCGTTGATGTGAACGGTGATCCCGTCGAGGGTAATTCGATGGAGCTTGTGAATCCTGATGAAAACCCGCAAGCAATCTCCACCACCAACGGTGACGGTGACTTCGAGTTTACCAACGTTGATCTGACCGACGGTGGTGACTGGAAGATTAACGATACGACGACCGGTGGAGATGCAGACACCGTTGAAACGATCGAAGTTGCACCCGCCGATGCGACCGTCTCGGTCGAAGCGGCAGGTAATAACCTGCGCAACTTCGAAGAAACCTACACGATCAACGCGACCAGTGAAACTGGTGCCGCTCTGGCGGACTTCAGCAACGCTGAATCTCCCGGTAATAACGTCATCAACGTGACTGGCCCCTTCTCGGATTACTCCATTAGCGAAGGTACCGAACAGGCCAGCGGTGACGACGGCGAGGGGAACACGACCTGGATTCGGGTTGATCCGTCGACTGACGGTGGCGATGGTGTTGTGATTACGGCAACGCCGACGCTGGAGACCGAGGAAGTTTCCACCCAACTTGAAGTCTACAACGGGTCTGACTGGACCGAAGGGTACGAGGCTGACGAAGATTGGGCTGGTACCGGTGCTGATGCACCAGACCTCGTTGGGAGTGACTCGATTGCCACGCAAGATTCTGACGCGGACCTTCTTGTTAGCGTCCCGGCAGATAACATCAAAGTCAACGGACCGGCTGACACTGACGATCCGGTCTCCTTCGATGTTGAAGTGGTCGGGGGCGACAACAACCCGCCAGCAGATAGCAATTCGCTGGTCAACGCGACAGTGACGATCAGTGCTCCTGACATTGGCATCGAAGAGGAGAGCATCTTCATCGATGGCGGAGATGAGGGCGAAACCGGCCCGAGTGTCACGTTCGACAGCTTGAATCCGGAACAGGCTGGTGAAGTCTCCATCGACGTGACGGCTAACAAGAGCGACGGGACAGAAGTCACCGATTCGCAAACGCTGACTGTCGTCGGTGACAACTACAACAACCTGAGCCCGACCCAACCCACCAACGACGATTCCCGGCAGGACGTGAGCCTGCAGGTGACGAACGCCGATGGAACACCGCTGAACAACCGTATCGTCGAACTGACCGGTGTGACGTTCAACGTCAGTTCGCCTGAGACTGGCAACGCCTACGAGACCTCCAACACGCTCGCGATCAACGGGCCGGAAGGCAAGGTCTTCGTAGATGGCTATGACAGCGACGATAGTGGAACGGCTGTCCAAGACATCGGATCTGTGAACAACGGTGAATATACCGCCGAGAACGTCTCGTTCGACACTACTGGTGACATCAACCTGGAAGTCGCCAACAGTGCGTACGACGACAGCCGGGTTGATGAAGCAGCTGCGATCTCGGTCACTGGCGTTGAAGCCTACGAGGTGTCGTCGAACCGCTCGACGGCTCTCGCAGGTGCTGACGAGCCGCACACGCTGACCATCACCGAAGACGGAGCAGCCGTCAACGGCAGCGCGCTCAACGACTTCACCGTTGACGTGACCAACGGCGACACGACGACTGAAATCGCCTCGCCGACCGTCGTTGACACGAATGACGACAACACGGAAGACGCGCTTGAAATCAACGCGGCGGCGACGAACGCGAGTGCGCCGCTGAACATCTCGGTCACTGACGACAGCTCCAGCACGGGTCAGACGACGCTTGATGTTGCTGCACCCGCTGTGACGGCAGCCGTCAACGACCGCGAAGGTGATATCCTGACCGAGGGTCTCAACTCGACGGTCGATTACACGGTCGAAGACCCGCGTGACGGCTCCGCGTTCGCTGACGGTACTGTCACTGTCGAGGCAGTTAACGCGACCTTCGAAGTTGACAATGACCAGGACGGAACCGCCGAAGCGACGCTAAGCGACGGTGATGAGTACGACATCACGCTCGATGAGGACGGACAGAACACGTCCTACATCAGCGTCCAGGAGCTTGCTGACGACGCCGACTCGCCGGCACTGCTCCACAACGCACGAACCGCAGACGCCAGCATCGGTGCTGGTGACGTGGAACTGCCGGTTGGAAGCCCGAGCATCTTCCTGTTCGAGAACGGCGAGCGAGCGGACGTACCCGCAACCGTCGAACCGAACAGCGAGGTTGACTACACGTTCGAAGTGGTTGACGCCAACGACCGGAACCTCCCGCTCGATGGTGTTGGGTTCAGTGCTACCGGTGCTGGCCTCACCGAGGCTACAACTCTTGATGAAGGATTCGCCAGTGTCAGCGGTGAGGTCGACTCTGGCACGATCGATCTCGTGATCATCGATGATGTCGGGCCCGTCAATGTCGGCAGCATCGACGCACTCGACACAGCCGACCTGAACCTGACGGCTGACGCCGAGTCGGTCGAGCAGAACGGATCCATCGAATTCGAGCTCACCCGGAGCGACTTTACCAGTGAGACGAGTGGTCAGCTGAACATCACCGACGCATCTGGTGAGGAAGTCACGACAACCCCGATCGACGGGATTGAGAGCGTGACCTTCGATACTGACACGTACGAGCCCGGCGAGTACACGGTCGAGGCGACGAAGGAGTCGACATCGTCGACAGCCTTCAACGCGTCCTCGGTCGACGTGACCGTTGAGGCAGCCGACGAGCCAGGCGACACTGGCTCCCTGACGTTCAACGACCAGACACTCGGCGCTGACGGCGCTGTCACCGTCGAGGATGTCTCGACCGGTCAGAACTCGACGGTTGTTGTCACGTACGCCAACGGTAGCAACGAAGAGGTCGTTGCTGGCGTGTCCGCTGCCAACAACCTCGCCGGTGAGAACGTCTCGGTTGACATCGAAGACACTGGTGGCTTCCCAGGCGATCACACCGCGTGGGTCTTCAACACCAGTGACCTGCCGAGCGATCTCGGTATCGGAGCCAACGCCACGCCTGTCGCTGGCGCGGCACTCGACTCCGAGACCGCGACCATCAGCGAGGCAACCGGTGACACCGGTTCGCTGACGTTCAACGACCAGACACTCGGCGCTGACGGCGCTGTCACCGTCGAGGATGTCGCAACCGGTCAGGAATCGACGGTTGTCGTCACCTACCAGAACGATAGCGAGAACGTCGTTGCTGGAACGGCGACCGCCGACAACCTCGCCGGTGAGAACGTCTCGGTCGAAATCGAGGATACTGGTGGCTTCCCAGGCGATCACACCGCGTGGGTCTTCAACACCAGCGATGTCGAAGGTGTTGCCATCGGTGACGATGCGACGCCGGTCGCCGACCAGGCGCTCGACTCCGAGACCGCGTTCATCAGCCAAGCAGAGACCGGTGACGTACCGGACGAGCTCAACGCGACAGCCACCAACGCGGTTGTTGCATCGGCTGGCGTCGATGACTACACGCAGCTCTCGACGCTCGACACCCTCGATGCCTACGCCTCCTTCCTGGAGGACGGCACCGTTGGTGGCACACAGCTCGAGGGCTCACTCCCGATTCTCGACCTCTACGCCTACCAGCTCGAGAATCCTGACGAGTTCGGCAACTAAGATCACTCTCGACGGCCTCGCCGTCATCATGTGATCTCTCTCGGTTCGATTTTTATTGCACCTGACGCCCAGACCGACGTAACCGCTCTCTGATTCACAGTTCGGCTTATGTAGAAAACTACTAATAATCAGTAGTGCAACGGTTGTCCTATGTCGACCTATGGAAAACGTACCGTATTATTTATAACAGTCCTTGCAGCGATGATTCTCGCTTTTTCGGGTGGAGCTGCTGCTCAAGATACATCTCCCACGGATACCAATATCACCACAGAACTAGAAATCACCGTTAATGATAGTCAGAACGGTGAGGCGACCACAACAGTTCCACTGACAGTTGAGGATGCTGCGTCTGATGATCTACCGGCTGAACTTGACGCGACGACGGTCAACGCAGTCGTCGCTGACGCCGGTGTCGACGACTATACACAGCTGTCGACAACCGACATTCTTGATGCCTACAGCTCGTATCTCCAAGGTGATACTATCGGTGGTAGTCAACAAATCACAGCTTTGCATCTTCTTGATTTCCACCAGTACGCACTCCTTCACCCTGACGAGTTCGAGGACTTTGATGAGACAGCTGCTGGCCAACCCTCATTTTCTGTCGCAGACCAGACTGTTAGCCCGGAGGGTGGCCAGGTCAGTATCGACCATGATGGGGCCGATGCGTATCTGCAAATCCACCACGAAACCCTCTCGGCAGGCTGGTCAGTTGAGCGTCCGGCCTCCGCGACCGGAAACAGTGATGAAACAGCGTGGACTGGAAGCGTACCGAATCCAGCTACTATCACTCTGGTTCCGGATGGCGACGCCTCAACTGGAGAAACAGTTGAACTCACGGTAATTATCGATGATGAGTCTAATCAAGAGACATTTAACGTCACTATCGAGGATACTACATCTGGTGACGTACCGGCTGCGCTTGACGCGACGACAGTCAATGCGGTTGTTGCTGAGACTGATGGTGCCAGTGACTACACACAACTTGAAACCCTTGACATTCTCGACGCGTATGGCTCGTACCTTGAGGATAATACCGTTGGCAACACAGAGTTAGATAGCTCGATTCCGATTCTTGATTTATATGCCTACGCAATTAAAAATCCTGGTGAATTCCAGTAGATATTACTACACTTCGTCTAATCCTATTTTGCCTCTTTTATCAGGTTTATTTACATTACGTAGAATGTAATGCTTGATGTTTGACGATATAACCAGACGAACACTGTTGGGGAGTGTCGGGAGTACAGTTGCGTTTACAACGCTTTCTGCATCTGGAGTAAGTGCGACCAACACTGAGTCTTCGACACCATCGACTCCGGGTGATGGTAACTCGCTGGATACAGTTGGGTTTACCAGTACCGGCCCGCCGTCGATCGCTGTTTCATACGAGCAGTTCGCTGCGAACCAGCACCGTACGTCGGATCAGGTTTCAGTTTCAGAATCGACTGACACCGTGCTCACCGTTGGTGATCCCAACTCCGGCTCACTTGCACGCGGTGAAACGATCAACCTCTGGGCCGGCCGAGTGGATACAAGCGGTGCTGGTGCGACTGGAGTTCCGAATGCGGAACTTGCTCTCACTGTTGAGCGACCTGATGGACAGACGGATGAGTTCACTAACGTGACCAACGATGACGGGAATGTTGTCGTTCCGTACTCTTCGACCGCAATCCCTGGTGAGTATCAGGTGACGGTTACCGGCCCTGACAACGCTACCACATCTGATATGTTTACTGTTGGGCCTGTGTTGGAACCAATGACACAAAGTGGTCGTGCACGCCCTGTCCTACGTAATGATACTGCCACGTTTCGGTTCCTGTTGCGGGAGGCGCAGTCGCCGATCTCCGGAAAAGAGGTCACACTAACGCTATCCCAGGATGGCTCAGAGATCGACCAAACGACGGTTCAGTCTGACAGTGACGGATTTGTGACCTACACCGATACGCCACAGGAGACTGGTGATCGAACGATTGAGGCAGCTACAACCTTCACCGATGATAGCGGGTCACTCTCGTTGACCGCGTCTACCTCCTACCCGGTGAGTAAGATCGGCTACGAATACGATTTCTTTGATTTGGATGAAACGACCGCCGGCAGCCAAACTGGTCAAGGTGGCCGAATCTGGACTGCTGACGGGCCGCTATCCAATACTGAGATTCAACTGTCCTACACCAATGAAGAGGATACTATCGAGATTACAGAAACGACGACGACCGATGAACATGGTTTTTTTGCTGTGCAGTTCGCGGCCCCAACCGATACCGATGAACTAGCTGTTTCTGTTGCGACCGCTGATGGGCGAAGTGCTGCGTTGGGTACGTTTGCGGAATCGGTCGATGTTGAGGAGCCTCCTGCTGAGAGTTCACCCGATCCTGTCAACGTTGATGTTTCATTCGACAACTTCAGAACACCTCCGGGAACGACTGCCAGCGTTGAAATTAGTGTTACAGATGCTGACGGGACGCCAATTACTGATGAATCAGTTACCACCATTGCAAGATACGACTACGGTGGCGATGCAGTACCAGTAACAGCTGACACAGTTGTGACCGACAGTGAGGGCCAAGCGACCCTTGAGATTACGGTTCCAAACGACGCGCCAGCAAATGAGCGTTTGAACGTGACTGCGACAGTCAGTCAAAATGGAGATCAGTTCTCCGGTGATGATGGTACAACGATCGAGAAATTTGATATGTATACCGACCCTAGTTTAGATACTGGGGCGATTGAACTGGAGTTGGATGTTACAGATGCCGCGACCGATACTCCTGTTTCTGGGATCAATAGCTTCAATGATATTCAGTATGTTAGTGGCAGAACCGGCTCAATAACAGGACAACGACTGACCAGTAGTAGTGATGGAACTGATCTACAAACGGCTCAAGTTCCTGATGATATCTCGTATATGGTTGCGATGAATACAGTCTCAAAACAACAGGACAATGGCGGGTTCTCCGTGTATCGTGGCTACGATTATCCAGGAGAAATATCAGCTAACGTTGATGGGGAGTCAATAAATGCTGGATCAACGGTTTCGTTCACATATGAAGCCGAAGCAGCATCAGTTAAGGGGTTACTGTATGGGCAAATCGGAAGCGTACCTGTCGCTACAACCTTTGATACTTCTGTTGAAAACCCCTCAATTACCCTTCCTGAAAATATCTATGCTGACAGCTTGGATGTTCGTGTCTGGGGTGTTGGCTCTGATGGGGGTCTATACAGTGGTTCCACTAGTATCGACCTCGATTCAGGAGGTGGATCTGACTCACCGGATGAGAACCCTGATGAGGGAACGGATACCAATATTCCCTCGGAGCTTGATTCACAGGCTGTTACTGCTATCGTCGAAGAAGCTGGGGTTAACAGTTATCAAGATCTTGATGGCCTTGCCATTCTTGATTCGTATACGGCTTATCTTTCGAACAATGGAACGGTCGGTGGCACGCAACTAGAGAGCTCCCTCCCAATTCTCGATGTATATACGTACTACTTAGAGAATCCATCTGAATTCAACTAATCGCAAAGCTGCGTCTTACTCTTCAAATAGTGGTCGATGTAAGCCAGTGAGCAAGATTGGATCGAGCTCATAATAGCCACATAATTTAATACAGTGTCGACGTAGACAGAGGTATGGCATCCAAGATACGACCACGTACAGTACTCCTGCTTACGATTGCCGTCGCAGTACTCAGCATCAGCTTTGCTGGTGGTGCTGCCGCACAGGCGTCGTTCACCGTTGAGGATCAGACGATTGCTCCTGACGGTGGCCAAATCAACGTCAGCCACAACGGTGCGGATGCATATCTCCAGATCGACCATTCGACCCTGCCAGCAAATTGGACGGTCGAACGACCTGACGCTGCACAGGGGAATGTAGACGAAACTACGTGGTTCGGTGGTGTACCGAATCCGGCCATGATTACGGTAATCCCGGACGGTGAAGCATCCATCGGCGAGACAGTCGAGTTCACGGCGACAATCGATGATGAGGGCAATCAGGATACATTCAACGTCACTGTTTCCCCGGATCCGATCTCGTTCTCCGATCAGGAGATCGCTGCTTCCGGTGGGACGGTGAGCGTTGACAGCAAAGACGCCGAGTCGTACGTCCAAGTCGATCTTTCCAATGTGCCGGATGGGTGGGAAGTAACCAACCCAGATCCCGAGACGAACTACAATACAGAGGAGATCGCGTGGACATCACCGGCTGCCGAGACGCTCAGCTTTGATATCACGCCGCCGGATGACGTTGATGCGGCCGGCCAATCGATCGAATTTACTGGCACTGTTGACGATAGTTACCGACAGGATACGTTCACGGTTACGTTTGTTGAGACCCACGAGTCAGGGGTTTCACAGACGGTCGCCGATGCAGCTACATCACAGGGCAATGACGACCAACTTGATTCGCTTGACATCCTTGATGCGTACTCGACGTATCTTGAGACGGGCGAGGTCAACGGCAAGGAGTTCGACGACGGCCTTCCCTTCCTTGATCTCTATTCGTGGAAACTTGAGAATTCATAGACCGACACTCTGAACTAACCGAAGCAGTTGTACGATTTTTAGACGGTAACTCTTCTTGCCGAGTATCTGATTGCTTGATCACAGCCCACTCTGGCTCAATGCTGTGTTTGAGATGGCTGTGTCTGAATTACTTCCTCGAAATCGATTGCGAACGCTCCTGTTGTCCTCAGTTACGGTATCGATCTCTAACTGTGATCGCCTGCCGGTTGGTGTCAAACGACAGGTGCAAACAGAAAGTACTTACCGGACCCTTCTGAACGTACTTGCGTACAGGCTTGCGAAAGCAATAGCACACACTGTGCACGAAAGTAGAACAGCTGTTTGAACAACACGCGATTACGAACCTACGAACACAACCATACATGAACGATACATCGAAACGAATCAGTGCGACCTTCCTGTCTGTACTGATGATTCTCTCGGTGGCTGCTGTTGGGTTTGCGGCACCAGCCGCTGCACAAGAGTCATTCACCGTCGAGGATCAAGAGATCAGTACGGACGGCGGAGAGATCGAAATCAACCACAACGGTGCTGATGCATATCTCCAGATCGATCACTCCAGTCTCTCAGACGACTGGGAAATCGATCGTCCCGACGCTGCAAGTGGTAACGCAGACGAGACGACGTGGACCGGCGGCGTTCCGAATCCGGCATCAATCGGATTGACACCGCCGGATGACGTTGAGGATGGCGACACGTTCGATATCACGGTTACTATCGACGATAGTTCGAACCAAGAGACATTCACACTTACTGTTAGTGAGGATGCCTCTGGCCCAAGCTACACGCTTGACGGCGGCCCGGCACCTGTCGGCCAGTCGTTCAACCAGTACGCTAATCTCAGTGGTTCAATCGCCTGGCAGGGACAGGATATCACCGTCGATAGCGGTCTTCCAAACGGTGATATTCAACTTCGAGAGCGTATTGACACCGAGAACACCCGGTTGGCTGCAGAGTACAGCGTCAGCGGCGGTTCGCTGACCTTCGACACCGAGGATCGAGAAGGCGGTGACTACTACCTCACTACCGGCTCTCTGGATACCAACGATCAGGGGATTCCGACAGCGGGTGCAACCTTTGAAATCTCTGAGCAGAGTCTAACCGCTTCGTTCGATACGGATACTGTTACGCTGGAAGGACCTAACTCAGACGATGAGGACTTCGAGTTCGAGTCCAACCGATTCGAATACCCGATCAATGTCTCGACTGCCAGCGGCGACCTCGCTGCTGAGGATCTGGCCGACATCTTCGTCGCCGGCTCCTCGTTCACACTCGACACCTCGAACGTGGACGAGGATGACGACACGATCACCCTTGATGCTGTTGAGGATCGCGACGACTATGTCGTCGACTTCGAACAGTCAAACATTGACGCTGGCGAATACGAGTTCGTCTTCAGCGGCGCAGATTCGACCGCTGAAGATACCGACACCATCACGGTGACGGAATCCAACCAGGAAGCAGAGTTCACCGAGGGTGTCGAACAGCAGGCAGCCGGTGACGTTGCAGAGTTCAACCTCACACTTGAGGATACCAACGACGCGTTCGTCCAGATCGGCGGCGACGCCTCGAACTTCGTCGAGGTGCTGTACCTCGAAGAAGACGAGGATGGCCCGATGACCGTCGAGATCAACACGCGTCTGCTTGGATCCAGTGCTGCCTCCGATGCAGTCTACAGCACCGATAACGTGGACACACTCCACAGTGCCATCCACCAAGATCCCAGTACCGGGGATCGACTCGGTGATGTGCTTGCTAGTGGCGATGCAGGTGGCATTGCAGAGAGTGGGACAGACGGTCTCAAGCTCTTTGAGGACGATGGCCAAGCGATCAATAACGACTTCAACGACTACGTTGACAACATCGGCATTGCTGATGACGGTGCGAACCAGCTAACACGACCGCCGCAGCCAACTGACTACCAGATCGCTGTGGGTGGAACGAACAATGTTGATGATGCCGTGTTTGATGCTGACCCTGGTGGCGAGGCCAACAACCAGCTGGGCAGCATGACGCTTGAGCTGACACAGCCGCAAATCAACGGTGTCACGGTGCACACCGCACCTGAAGAGGCCGCAGACGATGAGACGGATGTCTCCGAACTCGTCAGCCTAGCGACACCGCGAGAAGAGATCGCTGTTGAAGACCGTATGATTGTCCAGTTCGAGGCTACTGGCATCTACGGCGGCATTGTTGCTAACGCAACGAACTACGACGACGACTTCGACTTCGATCGTCTGACGGATGATGGTGTAAGTACCCAGGTTCTCGACAACTACCTCGACACCTCCGATGAGGTTACTGTTGAGGTAGTCGCTGATGAGGACATCGGGAACCAGGAACCGCTCGAAGTTGACCTGACCGCATCTGACAGCGATACCTACCTCGTGCTCGATCAGGCTAACGATCAGTTCTTCCTGATCGCCGATACTAGCTCCGATGATGCGTTCGCCAACGGCGACGCACCGAGCGAGGATGAGGACTTCACGGCAACGATCGAATACGACGCCGACGAAGGTGATGATCGCTACGAGTTCGACAGCCCAGCTGAGGCTGGCGACAGAGCTGCCAATGCGTACCCAGCTCCGTTCAGTAGTTCTGATGCCAACTTCCCGTACCTCGCACAGGGCGATGTCATCAGTGAATCTGCTGGCCTGACGGTGGCTCCGCGCGCTATCAGCTTCGACAATCTGAACGAAGATGGTCAGCTCGAGGCACCTGCCGGTGAAAGTGCAGAAATCAGTGCAACGACGAATGTCGCCCCTGGCTCGGATGCTGAACTCCGCGTCACGTCCACTGACGCATCCAGTTCCTTCCGACAGGGCAACGATGTCAACATCACCGAAGACGGCTCGATCACGACAACCTTCGATCTGAGCGGTCAGGAAACCGGTGATGTCTTCGACACGAACTTCCGAGTTGAAGGAAGTGCTGTCGACAGTGTCGAGAGCGTTGTCGTCGAATCCGTTGATCAGGACGACGGTGAAGAGACCAACGAGACTGAGACCGATGACGGCGAAGAGATGGACGACGGCGAAGAACCCGCCGACGACGGTGAGACCAACGAGACCACCGACGACGGCGAGTCCACCGATGACGGAACGCCCGGCTTCGGTGCAGTCGTCGCCCTGATCGCGCTCATCGGTGCCGCCCTGCTGGCCGTCCGCCGTCAGGACTAACTGACGCGCTGACGTCCACTCGGGCTTCACTGACTTCTAACACCGGCCTCGTGCCGGCCTTCATTTTCGCTTATTTTCAACCGCTTAGCTGCAGCACGCGCTCATGAACACTGCCCGGCCCAATTTTATTGTTCAACCGTGGCTACTTTTGTGACTCAGTTGTAGCCGGGTTCCGTATCAGTACCAAACCTGTTATGATGTTCGTAATTAGTATGATTATTGGTCACTGTAGGCTCCCAGACTGATTTGAGTACGGCACTGTCTATCCAGCAATTTCAAAACAGCGACACATTCTCTCGAAAATAAGGCCTTTGGACAAGGTCGCACCCGAAACACATGAACAGGCGCGCTCGTTCCCTCAACCTTGCTTTACTCTCTGCGCGGCTTTGGAGATCATGAGTATTACTTACTACAACCTGTCTCACTGCCCAAACTCTGCCACAGACCGTATCGTAATGAGACTAGCCTTGTATCGGGCACTGTCTAGTTCAGTGAGCTTGAGCAATGAGTAGGCCAAGAGAGTGGTGACCACGACGCTCGCAGACCTGCTCAGGGAGACGATAGCCCTACTAGAGCAAGATGTTCGGGTGCGCCTTCACTTGATGGGATTGTCCCTGCGGGAGGTCATCGCTGTCTTGGATGTACTCGGGAGCGATCGCTCTCATGGATCTGTGTGGAACTGGACGTATGATTTCGCTGAAACACAACCTGACCGGCTGTGTTGAATCACTAGATGGTGCCGGGGTAGGTCGCTAAATCAAAGGTGTTGAAGCGGGAGGCTGCGAATGTCTATGACGCAAATCTCCCGCTTCATTAGCGAGATTGTCCCGATTTCTCAAAGAGTTACTGGCGATGGAGACGAATCCGCCGCCCCGGAAGGTGGCGGCGGATTCGCCGACTACGCCCTCGTTTCTCTCCATTGTCTACGGATTTACCTCAACACGTCCTACCGGATGACGATTGACCTCCTGAAGGAGATGCCACAAATAACGGGGGAGATCGGCCTTGACGCGGCCGATCTCCCCGCTCCATCCACGTTGTGTAAGGCGTTCGACCAGATTAGTATGAGTGTCTGCCGAGTGCTGCTGCGCCAGTCGGCGCAGCTGCACGATCCCTCAAAACACGGTGCCATCGACGCTACATTCTACGAACGCTCAGCTGCAAGTCGTCACTACTGCCAGCGAATCAGCTACCGCGTACAGAAACTGAAAGTTACGAAGCTCGTGGATACAGACTCTCAAGCCGTCCTTGACGTTCATTGTTCAACAAACCGGAAAGGAAGCGACGCAGACCTCGCCGAGCAGGTCGCCCGCCGGAACGCGGGCGATCTGCGGTCTCTCTCCGCCGACAAGGGATACGACAAGCAATCGCTCCGCGAATCCCTTCGTGACCTCGGGATTCGCCCACTCATCAAACATCGTATCTTCGCACCCTACGACCACGCGCACAACGCCAGAATCGACGAACAGCACTACAATCAACGCTCGATGACCGAGACAGTGAACTCGGCAGTCAAGCGCTCGCTCGGCTTCGCCGTGCGAGCGCGATCTTGGTTCCGTGAGTTCCGAGAAATCGCGCTGATGTGTGTCGTCTATAACATCAAGCGTGCTGTGAAATAGTGAATTCCACTGCTGTATGGCGATTCAACACAGCCACCTGACCCGGCGACGGTAGAGCCGTCGCGGGTCGCGGTTGACGAGAAACAAATTGAGGTTGCTGGTGAAGCAAAATGGCTCTACGCAGCCATCGACACGGAATTAAAATGTATTCTCGACATCGATGTGTACAGCCGCCGCGGGACTGGCCCTGCGGCGGTGTTTCTCCATCGACTTACTGAAGAACACGAAGTCGACGACACTGAATTTCTCGCCGACAGCATGTGCTACTGACTGCGTTAGCTCGGCCCAATCTGAGCGGTTCTCTTGACCACAATGATCACAACTACATCGAGAAATGGTTCCAAACCGTGACCATGCGAAATTGGCCGCTTTCACTCGATTTGGATGGGAGGTTTAGCCAACGCATGCTGCTGGCTGAGCTGATTCAAATATTACGATAACCGACAGCGACCCAATCAAGTCCCCGACGAGCAAACACCCGCTGAGGAGGTGCTCAACTAAACAGACTCATGTTCAATTAATATTTATTCACTGACTCTGCCTCTGAGTTCATCACCTGATATAGTTCTTAGATCGATGTATTCTTCGTCTCTTTCTTTTCCCTGAACAATAAGCTCAGAAGCATCTTCAATTGTGGTCTCGCTTGTTTCAGATACCTCTGGTATCTCTAGCTCAAAATCTTGATGATATGTCGCCGGCACTGTTTCCCATTGATTATCGGATCCAATACGTTCTTCTCCATTATACACGTTAATTCTAATATTGACCTCATTTGGATCTGTTCCTTGTTCTGTGGTATTGGTCGCCCTAATTTCTGAACTTAGTCCCGATGAAATTGTATATGAAAATTCCACCCAATTTAATTCAAAATTTGTTAGAGATTGGTTTTGTGTGGAATTCTCTTGATCTTGCTCTTGCTCTTGTTCTGTGGTTTGATTTTGTCCGTCCGTCTGTTCATCCGCTGGTTGGTTACTCCCACTACACCCAGCGATAGTCGTTATACCAATTACGACTGTTGCACCCGTTAAGACTTCTCGGCGGTTTACCATGTTCGGAATCATTCACTTAATCAATAATTAATTTATGGTTAAAATCGTGCAGTGTTCAAATGAAAATAGATAATAAAGTGGGCAACCAGAGTACAGGCTACAATCTTGGCAAAACGGGATATGAACTATGTCTTGATTCACGCTCTCATGGTGTAGCAGCGTTTCCATCGAGTCAATCTATCAAGTGACCGGTGACTCCTCTTGGAAACGCTCCACCGTTGGTGGGTTTTTGTTGGTTTCGAGGTGGTTACGACGGTATCAGTACTATCCTAATCGCTCACATTCAAACCAAATCAGTGTGTTCTGGATGTAAATCCCCCAACAATTAAGACCTATTAGTAATACTATGACTGTGTATGCCGAGCTCTCACACACAGATCCGTGTGAGCACCCGCGTGAAGCGGATTCTCGATCACCGTCGGCGTGCAGATGAATCGTACAACGATGTGCTTGAGCGTGTGCTTATCGGTACCGCTACTGATTCACCTGCCGAAACCTCCACTGAGTCGGATACGCGATCCGACCCCGTTTCTCTCCACCGAAAACGAGCAAAGCTACGGCGGAATGCATGGCCGTGGCGGTTGACGACCGACAATATAGATATTGACGACTAACAGGTTTCGATCGACGTGTTCTCGGTACTCCCTTGGCCGATTCAACTTGCGATATCTACTGATACTCCGCTCCGACTTCTCAGTTCGACTCGCCGTGCTCTTCGATCGCCGCTGCAAGCTCCTTGCCCGCCGGAATCAGGATCCAAAACGCAAACGCCCCCAGTAGCGCCGTCCAGAGGAACACATCGATCAGGAAGATCGAGATCGCATCAAAGACGTTCCCCGGCTCCGGCGGCGGCGCGATCAGCTGGTTGGTCATGAAAAACGACGGCGTCTGATACCAGCCCGCCAGCGTCATCCAGAGCAGCCCAGCACCGGTCAGAATGCCGAACCCTTTGATGAACTCATCGGCCATATCTCAGTGTTCGTCGGAATCCTCTTGAGCGTTTCCCATTCCCGGGGCCCGAAACCGGCTGCTGAGGACGAACACGCCGGTTCCGGCCGCCATGAGGCTCAGCCCGCCGATCGCTAACACCCCACTGAAGAGCTCCTGATCGACGCTGAGACCGACCCCCTGTAGTCCAGCCAACAGGAGTCGTCGCAGCACACTCACCTGTAGCGTCGCTGCGTCAATGAGAATAAACCCACTCAGAATACACGCGGTGGCGATCAGCGTCGAAAACACCGTGATCGTCTTATACAGCCGGATCGGGACGACAACATCCCGCCGGCCGGTTGCGGACTCCGGTGGTTCCGCCGGAGCAGACTCACCCGCGGCGTCCGAATCACTCATAGCGATACAACGGCGGCAGGGTATTTGATCCCGGCGTTATTTCGGCGGCCGCAGCATGTAGTACCGCCGGTTGAGGCCGTACATATACCCTTCACGCAGCGTCTTCAACAGCGCGTAGGTCATCACACCGAGGACAACCGGGCCGATGAAGGCGATGTTGAGCTGGAGTGCCAGCGGCAGCGGGATTAGGTTCTGGACAGCGATCGCGGCGATCGTAATCGCAAAGAACGCGCCGCCGGCGCCGAGCGCGGCCCAAAACGGCTGTTCGACCGGCCGTCGGGCACTCCCCTTGTTGAGGAACGGGAGGAAGGCGATCGCGCCGACAACGACAACGTTTGCGAGCACGCCGTAGAGCTGATCGGAGATCAGCTTTGCACCGTCAAGGACGGCCAGCCCGGGGTTTAGCGGATTGAGCTTCAGCAGGCCGAACGACCAGTAGAGATACCAGTCCGGCAGGATGATATCCGGCGTCGAACTCGGGTTGGCCGGCAGCTCAAGGCTCGGTGGCAACGCCGCCGAGATCAGTAGGATCATCCCGACGAAAAACAGCGAGATCGCCCCATTCCGGATGATCTCGTGTGGCCACGTCGGGAACCCCAACACGTCGCGTTCGACGTAGTCGGACTCCTCGCGGAGCTCCTGGTCTTCACGCCGGGCGCGCTCGAAGTACTCGTAGGTGAGCTGTGAGAGCCCGGTTTTGCGTTCCTTTCGTTCCTGCCAGGTTGGTGTTTCGTCATCCGGTGCGACGATGCCGGTCTCACCGCCGTCGGTGGCAGCCTCGCCGCCGTCAGTGCGTGTGTCGTCGGTGGTGTCGTCTGTGTTGCTCATTGTTAGTGTGGTTCAGCGATCCCCTGCACCCAGACGATGCCGACGTGGAGCGCGATCAGCGCGGTCACCACGAACGGCAGGATGAACACGTGCAGGATGTACATTCTGATAAGCGTTGCCTGTCCCAAGGTGAAGCCACCAAACAGCAGCTGGGCACCCCACTCGCCGACGATCGGGGTCGCCAGTGCCATCTCGACGCCGATCTGGCCGGCCCAGAAGGCCAGCTGGTTCCACGGCAGCAGGTAGCCCGTGTAGCCAAAGACCATCGAGAGGCTGATCAGGATGATGCCGAGCAGCCAGTTCAGCTCACGTGGCTCTTTGTAGGAGCCGGTGAAATAGACGCGCAGCATGTGGAGGAACACCGCCGCCATCATGATCTGGGCGGCCCACCGATGGATGCTTCGGAGAGCGTAGCCGAACTGCACGTCCTGCATGATCATCTTCACCGACTGGTAAGCGACCGTTGGATCGCCCGCAGCCGATGGCGAGTAATAAAACCCAAGCAGGGCGCCTGACACCGCGGCGACGATGTAGGCAAGTACGGAAAAGAACCCTAAGGAATACAGGGGGTACCAGTACCAGAACTTGTTGTCGAGATCGTACTGTTCGGTGTGGCTTTTCGGCATCTGGAGGTTGACCTTGTAGTAGGCATCCTCCAGCAGCTCCAGGTAGTCAACGATGCGGAGCCGCTTGTCGAGATACACCAGCGCGGTTAGAAAGACCGTCTCGATCGGCGTTAGGTCTTTGCGCTTGAGCCACGCGCCGTGGTCGAAGTCGTCTTGTTTCTCTAAGCTCATTGGTTATCGTTTGTAGTAGGGGTACACCGCTCGTTTCAGCGTGTCCCAGACCTTCTCGCCGCCGCCGAGTTCGACCCCGTCGACATCGTCGCTGTCGATGTAGAGATCTTCCCACTTGCGGCGACGCTTTTTCACGATCATCACATCCGGGAGGAACTCCTTGCGGTACAACGCGAGGATGAAGGCGAGATCAAGCAGGATCAACCCGAGGATCGCGCCGACGAACATGTTGCCGAACTCCGTGCCCGCCCACCCGGAGACAAGGGCAAACACGAAGAGGAACACGAAGATGACCTCGATCACGGTCAACACGACGATGGCGATCGCCGCCGCCGTCGACTCCCTGGCGGGCTCATACCGGTGGATATCGCCGTAGGTAGATCCAGATGAGGACATCAGACACCACCCTGTCCCGTGTTTGGCGACTCGCCGTACTTCAGCACATAGAAGGTGAACACGAGGCTCACCGCGATGCCGAGGAAGCTGACGATGCCGACGTAGTGTTTCTGGATCGGGACGCCAACGTCGTGGGCGAAGTCCTCCATGCTTGTTGGCCAGCCACCGCCGCCGCCACCGCCGACCTCGACGGTTGCAACGTCGTCGCCGACGGCGACCGCACCGAGCATGCCGAGCGAGGAGTGTGGCACACACTCGTAGTTCGTGATCCCGGCGTGGTCCTCGGTGAACTCGAACTCGTAGGTGAAGCCGGCCTCGCTGGACGTTTCGCTTCCGAGCTCCGCTGGCCCATCGACGGTCTGCACGTTGTGGCCGCCGCCTTCACCAGTCCATTCCCAGATGACCGTTGTTCCGGGATCGATCCAGATCCCTGCGGGGCTAAACGCGAGGTTGCCACCGTTGCCGCTGGCACCGACCTCGACTGTCACCTCGCTTTCGCCGCGGAGGTCTTCGGTGCCGCCGTCGACGCCGTCGAGGTGACTGCCGAAGTCAGCCATCTCCGACTGCGCGGCGGCGGTGCCGGTCGCTGCTCCAGCGGCTCCCGCAGCGGCTCCCGCGCCAGCCGCCGTCCTGAGTAGTTCCCGCCGTTTCATACGGCAAAATGTGGGCACGCAGCGTGCTTAAACCCACCGCTACGGCCCTCGGGGGTGACCGATCATTGGGCTTCCGTCTCACGGTCTTCGACCGGCTCCGACGGCGCGTCATCCTCCGTCGTGACGCCCGCAGGCTCGTCGATCTCCGGGCGATCGATCCCGCCGGCCTCGACGGCCCGCAGCCGGTTGCGGTACTGCTCGGCGCGGAACCGATCGGAGAGCCGCGCGTTGGCGACAAGCGCAAACAGCCCGATCCCGACAAGCATGAACAGCCCGCCGACAACCGGGGCGATAATCGTCTCAACCAGCCGCAGCAGAAACGCCCCGACCAGCGCGACCCCCCCGACGAGCTGGCCGCCGGCGATAAGCTGGATCATCAGATTCCCGAACTCGCCGGTCTGTTCGGGCACCGTCTCAGCCGACGGTAGCTCGTAGTCGGCCGGTGGTTCGCCGACCTCGTACTCCTCCATCGAACACATCGCCACCACCGGCTCAACATCCCGACGGACGCCGCCCTCGCCGTCGACGGTGCCGTCGGCCGACACCACGGCGTACCCCGTATCCGAGTAGACGACCAGTTGGTCGGCCTCGCGTTCGACCACCGCGAAGATCTCTCTGGCGGCGATCTTCGATTTGAGATCGGCTTCGACCCGATCCAGCAGCCGCTCGCCGGTGATCCACGTCTCGGGGTCGAAGGCGGCCTCCCACTCCTCGCCGCTCATCTGGGCCATCTCCGCCGGCCCGAAGTTATCGAAATCGTACTTCTCCTCAACCGCCTCTCGGAGCTCGGCCAACTCCTCGTCGTCATCCTCGACGGCTGGCTCCGCCGGCGCATCATCGTCGATGGCGGACGCCTCGGCCGTGTTGTCGGCGTCCGATGGAGCGTCGGCGGGCTCCTCGCTCGTCGGCTCTCTGTCGCCGTCGGCTGAGGAATCCATGCCTCATGGTAGGGCTGGCCGCCCTAAAGCACTTTCCGACTCCCAGCCGTTGCTGTTCGGGGGCGTTATACCGCCGTAGCCTCAAGCTCCGGTGATGGTTGCCGACGTGACGATCGCCACGCTGACCGCGCTGTCGGTGACGGCGAGTCTTCCCTTCTTTCTGTATGGGGCGTGGATCATGCTCGACAGCGAGACGGTCACCTGGGACGTACTGACCTACCATCTCAAGTTCATCGCCGTCGGCCTCACGCTGACGACGGTGCCGATGGTGACGTGGATGATGCCGCGGCTATTTGATCAGTTGGGTGGCCTCTCCGCACTCCATGCCGTCCTTGGCTTACAGGCGTATGCGATGTTGGTGTTTGCGCTCACCGGGATCGTCCGGATCTTTCAGGCGAAACGCGAGGCTGACCTCTACCGGAATCCAGATCGGGATATCGATCTCAACGATCTTCACGAGAATATGAGCGCGTGGCGCGGCCGCCTCCGGATCGGCGTCTTCGGCTACGTGATCTTCTGGTTCCTTGCGTGGAGCATCGGACTGTATCGGTACCTGCTTCGCTACTGGCTCTGAAACCACCGTTAGCACTCCTCAGCGGTGAGTTGTGATCTGGCTTGTCTCACGGTTAGCCCTCTGTGGTGATATTCGTTACATCCAACACTGATTCGAGTGGTGCTGTCTCAAAATCGCTGTCAGCAACAACGTACTCGTCGCCGGTCGAACGGGCGGTTGCGGCGATCATGGCATCGCGGTGTGACAGCTCATCTCCATGTTTAATTGCTGCATCCTGCAATCGTGTGGCCTCCAACGCCAGTTGCTCGTTGAACTCGATGGCTTCAACGCCGCCGAACCGTTGCCGTTCTTCGATCGGATCAAAGCCCGGGGAGCCTGCCGGCCCATTCAGTACCTCGAAGACACAGATCGTCGATGTCCACCATGGTTGCCGGTCGTCGAGATACTCGATGACAGCCGTGTTGTCGCGGAGATACTCGATGATCGTTGAGCTATCGAGAAATGTCATCGCCAGTTCTCCCGCGCGTTTCGAATCGACTCTTTGGCCTGCTCGGCTTCCTCGTCCGACCACGCGCCGGCTTCGATCGGTTGTTCGTTCGTTGTGACCCGCTGGAGGAACTCATCCCATGTCTCATCGTCACGCTTCAACTCATCCAATCGCTCTTTGGTCGCCGTGTCAACCGGTATTGATGTCCGACTCATACGAATTTGTTGTGAATTCAACAGTGTAGCTGTTTCGGCGACCCCTTACCACGCCTCGTTGGATGCCAGATCAACGTCGTTGTCGACCTGCGAGGATGGACAGATATCCTCCAAAACACACTCCTCGCAGTCGGGGTTGATCGCGGTGCAGGTCTCTCGGCCGTGGCTAATGAGAAGGTGGGTGTACCACTGCCAGTCGTCTTCCGGCACCAAATCCATCAACTCTGTTTCGATCGCTTCGGGCCGTTCCTCCTCGGTGATGCCGAGCCGCCGGGAGAGCCGCTGAACGTGAGTGTCGACGACGACGCCTTCGACGATCTCGTGGCCGTGCTGGAGAACGACGTTGGCGGTTTTCCGGCCGACGCCCGACAGCTCCGTGAGTTCGTCCATCGTATCCGGCACCTCGCCGTCGTGGTCGTCGATGATGGTTTGGCAGGCCGAGCGGATGTAGCTCGCCTTGTTGTTGTAGTAGGTCACCGAGCTGAGATCCTCGGCGAGCTCCTTCTGGTCGGCGTTTGCGTAGTCGGCCGCGCTGTCGTATTTTTCGAAGAGGTCGGCGGTGACTTTGTTGACGCGTTCGTCGGTACACTGCGCCGAGAGGATCACCGCGATCAGGAGTTCGAGTCGGCTCGAAAAGTTTAGTGAGATCTCGAGATCAGGATAGGTGTCATACAGCCGATCGATGACCGCCAGTGTCTGCGCCTCGGTTGAATCGAGTTTACTGCCCATACAGATGGCTGGGCCGGCGGGGTGTTGAGTGGTTCGGACTACAGAGAAAACAGCGGTCGGCGTCGGTTAGGCAAACGCCAGCGAGCTGCCGGTGTCCTCGGTCGACTCAAGCTGGATCTTCTCCCAGGCATCGAGGAAGTCCGTCCGGGTGATCTCCGTGCGGTCGTCGCGGATGGCGAACATGCCGGCCTCGGTACAGACGGCCTTGATGTCCGCGCCGGAGGCGTCGTCGGCCCGTTCGGCGAGCTCTGCGAAGTCCACGTCGTCGGCGACGTTCATATCGCGGGTGTGGATCTGGAAGATGAGCTCCCGGCCCTCGTGGTCGGGTTTCGGCACCTCGATCAGGCGGTCGAACCGCCCGGGGCGCAGAATGGCCTCATCCAGCATATCGAAGCGGTTGGTCGCCGCGATCAGCCGCACCTCGCCGCGCTCGTCGAAGCCATCCATCTCCGAGAGCAGTTGCATCATCGTTCGCTGCACCTCGGCGTCGCCGGAGGTCTTCGAATCCGTCCGTTTCGAGGCGATGGCGTCGATCTCGTCGATAAAGATGACCGCGGGCTCGTTTTCGCGGGCGACCTCGAAGAGGTCCCGGACGAGCTTCGCGCCCTCGCCGATGAACTTGTGGACGAGCTCGGAGCCGGCCATCTTGATGAAGGAGGCGTCGGTCTGGTTGGCGACAGCCTTTGCGAGCATCGTTTTCCCCGTGCCGGGCGGGCCGTGCAGGAGGACGCCGGACGGCGGATTGATCCCGACCTCCTCAAACATCTCCGGTCTGTCGAGTGGCATCTCGACGGTCTCTCTGACCTCCTGCATCTGCTCGTCGAGGCCGCCGATGTCGGCGTAGGTCACGTCGGGGCTGTGGTCGACCTGCATAACGCGCGCGCGAACATCTGTCTCGTCATCAAGTCGTTTGACGATCGACAGCGAGTTGTTGACCGCGACGCGCGAATCGGGTTCGAGTTCCTCGCGGAGCTCGTCGGTGACCTCCGTGAGCGCCTCCTGGTTGTTGCCGTGCTGTTTGATCACGACACCGTCAGGGGTCAGCTCCTGGACGGTGGCGACAAACAGCGGCGACTGCTTGAGCTTCTTGTTTTCGTGTGTTAGCCGCTCTAACTTCTGTTTGTACTTGTTGTTCTCGGCGTTGGCATCGAGGAGCTTATCACGCATCTCCTCGTTTTGTGATTCGATCACGCCGAGTCGCTCCTGTAGCGCTTCGATCTTTTCCTGTCTGGACGCCGTCTCGTCGTAGGGAAACTCGACGTCGTCCGCGGTGTCGCTCATCATTTTTTGTACGGCTGTCGGGAATAAGAGGCTTCGGGTCGCTGTCTCGCCTCTCCGTCTATGTTCATTGATAATACCGGATTATAGCAAGTATTATCATACAGCATTCACGAGTACCTCTCAGCATGAGCACACACGAGACCGTTTCGACCGACGAACCTGCCGACGGATGGGATGCTGTCCGCGACCTGCCGCCGAGTGCAAAACTCGTCGCCAAGGTGCTTGATTACAACGATACACTGACACAAAGCGAGCTGGCCGAAGAGACGCTGTTGCCGCCGCGGACGGTGCGATACGCGCTCAACCGCCTGGAGGACGCCGGTGTCGTCGACTCCCGGTTTTCCTTCTCGGATGCCCGCAAGCGGATCTACAGTCTGACGATCTAATCTCCGAGCGGTCGGCTCCCCCTCCCAGGCTGTCGAAGGCAACACCGCTGTTTCGGTATCAACCGGTCTCCCGCTGTGTGTCTCTCTCGCGTTTGTGATGTGTCCGGTCTCTCACGTTTGTGTGGTGCCTGCTGTGTGATTCTTGCCGTAGATTTATCACCGATCCCGCGGCCAGACGCCGCATGTCACTGCAGGCGACCTGTCTTCGAGCTGTGCATCGACTGCTCGCCCGGCTGCGCTGGAGCAGCCTGCGTGTCGAACCACCCTATGTGGCGGTGATCCGAGAGGCGACAGCCTGCGTCGGATCGACCGACCGTGCCGCGGCGTTCCGCGAGGCTGAGGGGTTGGATCGGCTCCGGTCGGCGATCGATGCTGCCGAGGCCGACGACCGGCCGGCCCTCGCACGGGAAGGCCGACAGGCCCTGCTCGCGCTTCGTCGCTCGGCCCCCGCTCGCGGAACCGATATACCCCCCGAGGGGTAACAGGGTGGCAATGACACGGGTGCTACACACTGGCGACACCCATATCGGCTACCAACAGTACCACTCGCCGGAGCGGCGGGCGGACTTTCTCGCCGCCTTCGAGGCCGTCATCGACGACGCCATCGAGATGGATGTCGACGCCGTCGTCCACGCCGGGGATCTGTTCCACGACCGCCGACCCGACCTCCCCGATCTGATGGGCACGCTCTCCGCGCTCCGCGATCTCAACGCCGCCGGGGTTCCGTTTCTCGCGGTCGTCGGCAACCACGAATCGACCCGTGGCGGCCAGTGGCTCGATCTCTTCGAACGCCTCGGGCTCGCCACGCGACTCGGCGACGACCCGGTCGCCATCGGCTCGACAGCGTTCTACGGCCTCGATCACGTCCCCGAATCCCGCCGCGACGATCTCGACTATGATTTTACGCTGCCGGCCGACAGCGACCTCTCCACCGAGCCGGCCCACACCGCCCTCGTCGGCCACGGTCTCTTTACCCCCTTCGCGCACGCCAACTGGGAGACTGAAACCGTCCTCGACGAATCGACGGTCGATTTCGATGCTGTCCTGCTCGGTGACAACCACGCCCCGGGTATCGAACGCGTCGACGACGTGTGGGTGACCTACTGCGGATCCACCGAGCGCGCGAGCGCGAGCGAGGAGGACGAACGCGGGTACAACGTTGTCGGCTTCGACGCCGACCAGCCCGGCCCCGAGGGTGTCGACATCCGACGAAAGTCGCTGCCGACCCGGGAGTTCGTGTTCGTGACGGTCGATCTCGACCCCGGCGAGGGCGCGGAGCGCGTCCGCAAACGAGTCGGCCAACACGACCTCGCCGACGCTGTCGTCATTGTTGAGATCACCGGCGACGGCGAGGCAGTCACGCCCGGCGAGATCGAATCGTTCGCCCTCGACAACGGCGCGCTGATCGCCCGCGTCACCGACCGCCGGGAGATCGAGACCGAAACCGAGCTCTCGGTGAGTTTCGCCGATCCCGACGCCGCCGTCGACGAGCGAATCGAGGAGTTGGGGCTGTCGGCAGCCGCCCTCGACATCGACGATGCCGTTCGGTCGCCCGATGTCGCCGACAGCAACCTCCGGGAGACAGTCAAAAGTCGGCTCACAGACCAGATCGAAAACGACCCTGCCGCGTTAGCACCGCCCGAGCGAGACAACAGCGACAGTTCCGAGGCGGTCGCCGAAGCAGACAGTGAGGGCGGCGAGACGGCTGACGACGTTGCTGCTGACGGCGACGAAGCGACTGCTACCGACGGCGACGAACCGACCGCCAACGACGCGATAGCCGATGCCGAAGGCGACGCTGCCGATAGTGCTGACGCCACTGCCAACGCTGACGACGACAGCGACACTGATGATGGCGAACTCTCGACGATGGAGGATTTCCTATGAGATTTGATCGCCTTCGCCTCTCGAACTTCAAGCCCTACGGCGACGCCGACGTGTCACTCACCGACGGCGTCACGGTGATCCACGGCCTCAACGGCAGCGGCAAGTCCTCGCTGCTTGAGGCCTGCTTTTTCGCGCTCTATGGCTCGAAAGCCCTGCCTGGGACGCTTGAGGACGTGATCAGCAACAGCGAGGATGAGGCCGCCGTCGAACTCTGGTTCACCCACGACGGCGTCGACTACCACATCGAACGCCAACTCCGCCGCAGCGGCGACCGTGTCAGCACCCGGAAATGCGTGCTGGAAGGCGACGATGGTAGTGGCGAGCCGATCAGCCGGGACGGCGCGCGAGCAGTTCGGGAGTTCGTCACCGACCTACTGCGGATGGATAGCGAGGCGTTCGTCAACTGCGCCTACGTCCGGCAGGGCGAGGTGAACAAGCTCATCAACGCCAGCCCGAGCCAGCGACAGGATATGATCGACGATCTGCTACAGTTGGGCCGGCTGGAGACCTATCGGGATCGGGCCGGCGAGGCCCGACTGGCGGTCACCGACCTGCTGCAGAACGCCCGCGGTTCGCTGGAAACCATCGACGAGCAGATCAAGGCCAAAGAGGAACAGAACCTTCACGCCCGACTCAACGATCTCGAAACGAAACGCGACGAGGTTGACGAGGAGATCGACCACTACGAGGAGCAACGCGAGCAGGCTAAAGAGACGCTAGAGGACGCCACGTCGGTGCTTGCGGAGTACGAGGAACACCAAGCCGAGATCAAGGAGTTGGAGACCGAAATCGAGGAGCTGGAAACCGATATCAGCGAGACGGAGGCCGAACGCGACGATCTCGGCGACCAACGCCGCGAAGCCATCGAACAGCGCGACGAACGCGAAACCGAACTCGACGACAAACTCGCCGCGACCGAACTCACCGCGGCGACCCCCGAAGCCATCGCCGACCGTCGGGAGACGCTCGCAGACCGCCACGAAACCCTCGGCGATGAGATCGCCGACCTCCGGGTTGAGGCGACCGGCTACGAGAATCAGGCCGACAACCTCCGGGAGTCCGCTGTTGATCTCGAAACGCAGGCCGACGAGGCCGAGTCGCGCGCCGAGACGCTCGAAGCCGAGGCCGAGGAGGCCGACGCCAACGCCGAGGAAGCCGCCGCCGAGCGCGACGAGATCGACGCCGACCGCGAGGAGTTAATCGAGCAGTTCGAGGCTGCCGACCCCGATATCGAGATCGGCGACGCCGAGGCTCACCGCGACGAACTCCAGACCGAGCGGCAGGAACTCGGCGAGGAACTCGCCGAAACGCGAACGCGACTCGAAACCGCCCGCGAGGCCGTCGCCGAGGCCGAGGATCTGCTCGCCGAAGGCAACTGCCCGACCTGCGGCCAGCCGGTCGACGACGCCCCCCACGTCGATGACCTCGATCAAAAACGCGAGCGAGTCGAGGAACTGGAAGCCGACATCGAGGAACTGGAAACCGAACAAAAGACGCTCGACGACCGCCTCGACACCGCCGAGCGACTGGTCGAGATCGAAACCCGCATCGCCGACATCGACGACAAACGCGAGCGACTCACCGAGCGGATCGAGACGTACCGCAAGACCGCAGCCGAGAAACGCGATCAGGCAGCCGAGGAACGCGATGCGGCAGCCGACAAACGCGAGGCGGCCGACGAGCGGCGTGCGGCAGCCGACGCGAAAGCCGATGACGCCGCAGCGACACGCGAGACAATCGAGGCGAAAACCGAGGAGCGCGAGTCCGTCAGCGACGCCCTCGACCGCCTCGACAGTCTCGAATCAACGCGCGAAGCGATCGACGATCTTGAATCCCGGATCGAGGATATCACCGCGCAGCGCGAAACGCTCGCCGAGCGCAACGAGGAACGCCGCGAGTGGCTGGCCGACAAACGCGAGCAGCGCGACGACCTGCTGGACTCCTTCGACGACGACCGCATCGAAACCGCCCGCGAGCGGAAGGCAAACGCCGAAGAGTATATCGAAAACGTCGACCCCGAACTCGCCGATCTCCGGGAGCGACGCGACGAGATCCAAAACGCCATCGGCGGCGTCACCGCCGACATCGAACAGCTTGAAGACTTGCGTGAGGAACGTGAGGCCATCGCCGAGCGGGTCGACCGGCTCGAATCAGTCCACGAGGAGACCGAAGACCTCGAGACGATGTACGGCGACCTCCGGGCCGAACTCCGCCGGCGCAACGTCGAGAGTCTCGAACGCATGCTCAACGAGACGTTCGATCTCGTCTACGGCAACGACGCCTACGCGCGCATCGAGTTGGACAACGAGTACGACCTCACCGTCTATCAGAAAGATGGCCAACCGCTGGAGCCCGGCCAGCTGTCGGGCGGTGAGCGCGCGCTGTTCAACCTCAGCCTCCGGTGTGCGATCTACCGCCTGCTCGCCGAGGGAATCGAAGGGGCCGCGCCGACCCCGCCGCTCATTCTTGATGAGCCGACCGTCTTCCTCGATTCCGGTCACGTCAGCCGGCTGGTCGATCTCGTCGAGGAGATGCGCGGCTTCGGTGTTCGGCAGATCCTGATCGTCAGCCACGACGAGGAGCTCGTCGGCGCGGCCGACGAACTGATCACGGTCGAAAAGGATCCGACGACGAACCGCTCGACGGCCACCCGCGCGGCCGACCCGGAGCTTGGATCGCTCGGCGGCGTTGCCGACGACTGACTACTCCGGTGGCGACGCTGTCTCGCCGGCCGAGCTGCTGTCCCGCAGTTGCTCGACCGCTCGCTCGGCGAGTTCGGCCGCATCGTAGCCGCGCTGGCCGCCGCTGTCGGCCTCGATCACGAGTCCGGCCGCGCGAAACTCCGCGAGCAGCCCGTGGAGATCGCTCTCACAGAGGTCGTAGCTATCGAGCACCGCGACCGTCGATAGCGGGCCGCGGTCGACCAACTCGACGAGCAAGCCGAGCGATTGGTCGTCGTAGGTCGCTGTCAGCAGTCGCCGGACGGCGGGGTCGATGCCGGCTGCGGCGGTCGACAACGGGGACTCCTCGGCGACGACATCGAGATCGCTGTTGGCGATGTAGCGTTCGGCACCCGAGTCGGGATCGCGCACCAGGCTGCTGTCGCCGGATTGTTTAACCAACAGATACCGGTCGCCTTCGCTGTCGCGGACGGTTCGCATTTGTTGTTCCGAGTCGCCGGACGAAATTAGCCGTTGTGGCTCTTGCCGCCCGTGTGTTCGTAGCTCCAGTATCGGTAGCCGGCATGGGCGAAAGCGAGCCCTCCGGCCGCGATGAGCACGCCGCCGATCGTTGTCAACCCCTGAAACCCGATCGCCAGCACGCCCGCGCTGATCAGCAACACGCCGGCTTTGATCCCGACGACGACCCGGATAAACGCCTGCTGGAGCTCCTCGTCGAGTTCCTCAAGCGCGTCGGCGAGCCCGCTGTCACCCTCGCCGGTCGGCGTTTCGGCCGCTGGCTCCCCATCGATCCGGTTTCGGATGCCGCCGTCGTCAGGATCGGTGGCGGTGTCGGCTGGCTCGTCGCCGACGCTGATCTCCGGTACCAACTCATCCAGCACGCGCTGTTCGTACGAGCGGTCGTCGTCGGTCTCGTCGGTCGCACTCGCCGCTGTGTCACCCGCCGCATCGTCGACAGCCGACCTGCTGTCGGCTGGATCGACCGTCTCGGCCTGCTCGTCGGGTGACTCCGAGGACACACTCGCTGTCGAATGGCTGCCAGCAAAAGGATTCCTGTCGGGCTACACCGCTTCCTGCACCGAGACCGCCTCGGTCGTTTCAACCCACGCCAGTGGGTTTTCCGCGTCGAACAGCACAACCCCGCCGTCGACCTCATAGGATTCGACGGTTTCGACGCCGGCCGGCTCGGTCGCTACCGCGCTATCCGCTTGGTGGTTGTCCGCGTGGGTAGACATGCTGTCCTTTGGTAGTTAGTGACATGGTAAATAGTTTGTCGTCACACCGAGGATTGCCGCCCGCTGTGTGGTCGCTGGGCGGGCGATCGATCGAACACCGGGTCTTTTTATCCAAACGACGCAAGGGGATGCTATGACACAGTCGGATCTCTCAACGTTTTCTTCTTCCGAGGCCGACGCCGCCGACCCGGCCGACGCCACCGACGCGGACGATGCGGCCGCGGTCGTCGCCGGCAACGGCGGCGGCCGAATCAGCGAGGTCGTCGATGTCGACGACGCGAAGTTTCCCGACTCGACTGGCACGGTCGAACTGATGGTCACACAGGTCGATTACACCATCGAGGGCAGCGGCCGCGAGGAACACCCGATCATCCACGTCTTCGGTCGCCGCGCCGACGGCACCCACGAACACGTCCGCGTCCTCGGCTTCGAACCCTACTTCTACGTCCCAACCGACTCGCTGGACACGCCGCCCGAAGAGGAGTATGATGTCGTCGTCGACAGCCGCGAGACCGACCCTGACGGCGAGCCCTTCGAGAGTATTCGCGGCGAGAAGCTGACCAAGGTTATCGGTCGCACGCCGCGGGACGTGGGCGAGATCCGCGACGAGTTCGACCACTACGAGGCCGACATCCTGTTTCCCAACCGGTTTCTGATCGACAAGGGGATCAACAGCGGGATCGAAGTCTCCGAGCGGCGACTCGGTGACAGTGGCGACGACGACAGCGACGACGAACCGAACACGATCCAAGTCCCACACACCGAGGTCGTCGCCGCCGATGTCGACAGCGATCTCCGGGTCAACATCTTCGATATCGAGGTCGACGACCGCCGCGGCTTTCCGGAAGACGGCGAGGAGCCGATCGTCTGTCTGACCAGCTACGACTCCTTCGACGACCAGTACATCGCGTGGCTCTACGAGGCCCCCGACGGGGACGGTGAGATACCCAACGACCTGCCGAACTACGACCCCTACGCCGACCATCTCGCAGTCGAGGTTCGCACCTTCGACAGCGAGGCGGCGATGCTGGATGCCTTTATCGACTACATCGACGACACCGATCCAGATCTCTTCACCGGGTGGAACTGTCTACCGGCGGATAGTCAAATTCTCAAAGCGGACGGAACCGAAGAACGGATCGAGGACGTCTCTGTCGGCGACGAGGTGCTGGGGGGCGACGACCAGCGGACAACGACCGCGGAGGTCACGAACAAATGGGAAAGCGAGAAGGAGATTCTCAGATACAGGCTTGCAGACGGAACTGATCTCCGCAGTTCGGCGGATCATCGTGTGATGGTTGGTGACGATGATCACGTCGACTGGAAGGAGGGGGGAGAGATCGAAGTTGGGGACTATCTCCTCAAGCCGCGACAATTGAACGTCGACTCGGAGCGTGTTCCGACCCTCAGTGATCTCGTCCCGGTTGAATGCCAGCGGTTCGGAAGTACAGAGCCGATCAGATCGTTCAAATCCAAACTCCCGTCCGGTGCGGTCTCGGAACTCGCATCGGAGTTCGGCCTCGCTACGGGAACGTTATACCACCCAGATACGGATATATGGACTCCAGAGCGCTGTCAACTCGCGGCTGACCGGTACGATGTTGCGCTTCCTGATGGCGGGCGGGAGTACCGCCGCACGCGGAACGACCTCGACAGAGAGCTCACCGACCACGAGCTGTATCTCGCAGGGCTCGTTCTCACGGACGGGACGATGTCGTCCGATGACGGCATCCGTTTCTACAACACGCGTGAGGAGTTACACCAACAGTTCCCCGGTGAGACGCATCTCGAACCCGACGGAAAGGGCTGCTACAAGCAGAACGTACTAGACTACACCCGGATGTACGCGTTCAACGGGCTCGGGATTCCGTTGGGCGACAAAAACGAGGGAGACGTCGATCTCTCGACGGTTTTCGAACTTCCGGAGTCGTATATAGAACGGTTCTTGGCGGGCGTTATCGACGGAGACGGCCACGTCTCGTCTTCGGTGACCGTTGCGGCCGAAAATCGGTCTATCGGACGATGGTACCTGAAGTTATTCCGCCGACTCGGCATCTACGCAGAGCAGCGCGAGAACGTGGTTCGAGTACCGGACGCGGAGCGTGAGATCCAGCGGCTCAGAGACCGGGTTCTCCCGCATCTCTCTCACTCCGAAAAGCGAGACGCGCTGAAAGCACTGGACGGCGGAAAGAGCGGCCGAAGCGAGAATATCCCGTACGCGCTCTTTGAGGCCGACGTCGGAACCGACGAACGACGGATCGGCCGAGACAAACACCGCCGAGGGATCAGCCTCAAACGACACGAAACGACCCTCGACGAGTGGCAGGAGTACGTGTTTGTAAAAGTTGAGGATGTGGAGCGTGTCGGGACAGAGACGACCTACGACATCGAGACGACCACGCACAATTTCTTCGCGGATGATTGTCTTGTTCATAACTGTGAGGATTTCGATGTCCCGTACTTCCTCGACCGGATGGAAGAGATTGATCCGGCGAGTCAGTACGATCTCTCGGTCGACCGCCTCTCTCGCATTGACGAGGTCTGGCGCTCCGGCTGGGGTGGGCCCGACATCAAGGGCCGGGTCGTCTTCGACCTGCTGTACGGCTACAAGCGCACCCAGTTCACCGAACTCGACTCCTACCGCCTTGACGCCGTCGGCGAACTCGAACTCGGCGTCGGCAAGGAACGCTACGCCGGCGACATCGGCGATCTGTGGGAGGACGACCCGACACAGCTGCTCGAATACAACCTCCGGGATGTGGAACTCTGTGTCGAGATCGACCGCAAGCAGGGGTTGATCGACTTCTGGGACGAGGTGCGCAAGTTCGTCGGCTGTAAACTCGAAGACGCACCGACGCCCGGTGACGCCGTCGACCAGTACGTGCTACACAAGGCGTACGGAAAGTTCGCATTGCCGACAAAAGGTCAACAAGAGTCCGAGGATTTTGAGGGCGGAGCCGTCTTCGATCCGATTACGGGTGTTCGTGAAAATATCAGCGTACTGGACTTAAAGAGTCTCTACCCAATGTGCATGGTAACGATTAACGCGGGCCCCGAGACCAAGGTCGACGACGACTACGAGGACGACACCTACCGCGCGCCCAACGGGACGCAGTTCCGCAAGGAGCCGGACGGGATCATGCGCGAGATGGTCGACGAACTCCTGACGGAGCGAGAAGAAAAGAAGGAACTGCGGAACCAGCACGACCCGGACAGTTCGGCCTACGAAATTTACGACACCCAGCAGGCGGCGGTGAAGGTCATCATGAACTGCTTTACGCCGGATACGGAGGTGCTGACGCCGACGGGCGTGCGCGACATCACGGAACTTGCGGTCGGCGATCAGGTCTACTCGCTCGATCCGGAGACCCAGGAACTCGAACTCAAGCCGGTCACCGAAACCCACGCGTATCCGGACTACCGCGACGAACTCGTCGACATCGAGACGAGCAAGATCGATTTCAGCGTGACGCCGAACCACCGGATGCTCGTCCGGAAAAACGACCGCAACGGGATCACCGAAGACGGATACAGTTTTGTCGAGGCCGGCGACCTGGAGGATTACTGCAACTACGAACTCCCGCACGACTGGACGTACGACGGCGGCGACCGCCTCGAAACGGTCGACCTCACCGAGTTCGTCGACGATTACGAGGTCTGGGTTCGACCCTCGGTGCATGGTCACACGTTTACTGCCGAACTCGGCTTCCAGCCGCGACGCGTGCCGAAGGCCGATGTCGACCAGGTCGGCTACGTCTTCACGCCCGAGGAGTTCGAAGCCAACCGCGAGTATATCGAATCCGTCTGCGAGCGGAGTTTCATTCACATCGAATCGGGCCGGAAATGGATCCCGCGTACCTACGACGGCGACGACTTCCTCGCGTTCCTCGCGTGGTATATCACCGAAGGCAACGTCTACACATCTGACGCGAAGGCGTTCGGCGACAACTACCGGGGCTCGGCGACGACCGTGCAGATCGCCCAGGAAGCCATCGCCGACGGTGGTTCCGCTGAGGCCGATCACCACGCCGCTATTGGCGACTTGCTCGACCGGATGGGCCTCGACTACTACGTTGACGACCGCTCCTACCAGTTCACTTCGAAGCTGCTCGGCGACCTGCTCGAAGACCTGTGTGGCGACGACAGCTTCTCGAAACGGATTCCGGAACTCGTCTTTGAGGCGAGCACCGACCAGAAAGAGCGGTTCCTGTCGGTACTGATCGACGGTGACGGCGACCGCCAGCCCAACTCGTGGCGATACAGCACGTCGAGCGAGGAACTCAGAGACGACGTGCTCCGGCTCTGTACGCATCTCGGGATCACGGCCAGCTACAACGCCGACAGCGGCACGTGGCGGATCTACGTCACCGAGGAGTCGAAAAACTCGTTCCGCATGCACCGAAGCGGCTCACGGAGCACGGCCGATGACGGCGTCTACTGTGTGACCGTTGCCGACAACCACACGCTGCTGGCGGGTCGCAACGGGAAATTCCAGTTCGTCGGACAGTCGCTGTACGGCGTCACGGGGTGGGATCGGTTCCGGCTCTACGACAAGGAGGGCGCGGCAGCCGTGACGGCGACCGGCCGCGAAGTCATCGATTTCACCGAAACCGTCGCCAGCGAACTCGATTACGAGGTGGCATACGGCGATAGCGTCACCGGCGACCGTCCTGTCGTCGTCCGCGATCCCGACGGGATCGTTCGCGTACTCCCGATCCAAGACCTATTCGAGCGCGCAACAGCGAGCACCGGCGACACGGTCGTCATCACCGCCGACGGCGGTGCGGTCGGCTCGGCTTCTGGCGGCAAGGATCGCCGTCGACTCGACGGCTGGGAGGCGCTGTCGCTGGCGGCCGACGGTGAGCCCGAATGGCAACCGATCCAGCAGGCGATCCGCCACGAGGTCGACAAACCGATTATCAACCTCCAGCACAAGTTCGGCGAGTCGACGACGACGCGGGATCACTCGTACGTGGTCGACGACAACGGTGAGTTCGTTGAGACAACACCGGATGATGTCGACGAACCGCTCCGGATTCCAGGGATGCCAGCAGTCGACACCGTCGAGACGATCGATGTCTACGAGGTACTGGACGGCTACACCCGCGAGTACGAGGACGGCCGCAGCGTCGGCAGCGAGGATGCAGCGACGAAAACCAAGCGCGTCCACGCCAACGAGGAGTGGGTCTGGTTCGGCCACGACCACCACAACGAACTCTCGAAACCAGTCAAAGTACAGCGCTACATCGACATCGACTCCGAGGACGGGGCTGCCCTGCTCAGATTGCTGGCAGCCTACATCACCGAGGGCAGTGCCTCGACGATCGAAACGACCGAGTCGCGGTTCGGTGCAAGCATTTGTGAATCTCGTGAGGCGTGGCTTGAGGGGCTCCGGTCGGACTACTACCGGCTGTTCGAGAACACGACGGCGAGCGTGATCGCCTCTGATAGCTCCGGAGCGCGTACCGTCGAGTACGAGACCTGCGAGGGTTCCCAGACCGTCACCTACGACGACGCAACGTACAAACTCCAGCTGATGAGCGAGTTGGCTGCCGTCTTCTTCCGCGAGTTCGCCGGCCAGACCTCACGCGGCAAGCGGGTTCCGGGCTTCGTATTCAATCTCCCGGCTGACGCACAGGATCTCTTCATCAACACACTCATCGAGGGCGACGGCTCCCGCGAGTTCCCGCGGTATACCGACGCCTACAGCGAGCGACATTTTGCCTTCGAGACGACGAGCCGCGAACTCGCCGCCGGGCTCTCGATGTTGCTCACGCAACGGGAACAAAAACACTCGCTGAAATACCGGGATGCGAAAGATAGCTACACGATCCGCACCTGCGACTCTTACCGCGGCGGCCGCGATCCGGTACTCACCGAGGTCGATCACGACGGTTACGTCTACGACCTGAGCGTTGCTGACAACGAGAATTTCGTTGACGGTGTCGGCGGTGTCGTCCTCCACAACACCGACAGCGTCATGCTCGAACTCGACAGCGAGGTCGACAAGGCCGAAGCAATCGAGCAATCCTTCGAGATCGAGGAGCACATCAACAGCCGCTACGATGACTTCGCCAGTGACGAACTCAACGCCGCCGAGCATCGTTTCCAGATCGAGTTCGAAAAGCTCTACCGGCGATTTTTCCAGGCCGGCCGCAAGAAGCGGTACGCCGGCCACATCATCTGGAAGGAGGGCAAGGATGTCGACGACATCGACATCACCGGCTTCGAGTACAAACGCTCCGATATCGCACCGATTACCAAACAGGTTCAGAAGGAGGTCATCGAAACCATCGTCACCGGCGATGATCTGGAGGCCGACCGCGAGGAGGTCAGAGAGTACCTCACCACTGTTATCGAGGAGTTCCTTGACGGCGAGCGGAGCGTCGAGGAGATCGGCATCCCCGGCGGGATCGGGAAGCGACTCGACGCCTACGAGACGCCGACCGCACAGGTGCGCGGGGCGCAGTACGCCAATCTCCTGCTCGGCACAAACTTCGACCGCGGTTCGAAACCCAAGCGCCTCTATCTTGAGGACGTTCACTCCTCGTTTTTCCGGCGGATGGAAGACGAGAAGGGTCTCGATCCCCGCCAGGATCCGCTCTATGGGGAGTTCAAACGCGACCCCGATGTGATCTGTTTCGAGTACGCCGACCAACTCCCCGACGAATTCGAGATCGACCGCGAAAAGATGTTGGAGAAGACGCTCAAGGGGCCGATCTCCCGGGTGATCGAAGCCCTCGATATGTCGTGGGACGAGATCAAAACCGGGCAAACGCAGACCGGCCTCGAACAGTACTGGTAGCCGTCTGCAGCCCCGGTATTTTGCTGATCGAAAACTTTTCTTTTTGCTCCTGTATCGATCACGGGGGTGAATGCGAAACCATTATGGGCGTAACGGACTATCGATTGGATACGAGGCAACGAACCACCAATGGCAACACTTGAAATCAGCAATCTTCACGCAGCAGTCGCAGAAGAGGACGGCGAAACGATTCTCCGCGGTGTCGATCTCGAGGTCAACTCCGGTGAGATCCACGCCCTGATGGGGCCTAACGGCTCCGGGAAGTCGACGACCGCGAAGATCATCGCCGGCCACCCGGCCTATGAGGTCACCGACGGTGAGATCCTGCTCCATCTCGACGACGAGGATGTCGACGACATCGACGCCGACATCGACGAGGAGGATCTCTCATGGAACCTCCTTGAGCTTGAACCGAACGAGCGGGCTGCGCTTGGCATCTTCCTCGGCTTCCAGTATCCCGCCGAGATCGAGGGCGTCACGATGACCAGCTTCCTCCGGCAGGCGCTCAACGCCAAAGCCGAGGAACGCGAGGAACTCTTCGAGGACGAAGACGAAGCGGAAGCCGAGACTGACGACGACGAGGAGGGCTACGAAACGTCCCCGATGGAAGGCCCGGAAGACGACGGCGAGGTCAGCGTCGCCGAGTTCCAGCAGATCCTCTCCGAGAAGATGGAGCTCCTCGATATGGACGAGGAGTTCATGCACCGCTATCTCAACGCCGGCTTCTCCGGCGGCGAAAAGAAACAAAACGAGGTGCTCCAGGCCGCCCTGCTCGAACCGTCGATCGCGGTGCTCGACGAGATCGACTCCGGGCTCGACATCGATCGTCTGCAGGATGTCTCGGAGGGTATCAACGCCCTCCGCGATGAGCAGGGAACCGGCATTCTCCAGATCACCCACTACCAGCGTATCCTCGATTACGTCGAGCCCGACCACGTTCACGTCATGCTCGATGGCAAGATCGCCAAAAGCGGCGGGGCCGAGCTGGCCGAACAGCTCGAAGACAAGGGGTACGACTGGGTTCGTGACGAAGCCTACGAGACCGCGTAACCCCACACGATTACGCACAGCACTATAAGCAAGCAACTACAATAACAATACATGAGCTCAAACGAAGAACTCCAAGAGACCAACACCGAAGCCCGATTCGAGTTTAAGAAGGAGGAAGCCTCCGCCTTCAAAAGCGAGAAAGGACTCGACGAGGAGACGATCCGCGTCATCAGCGAGGATAAGGACGAACCCGACTGGATGCTCCAGCGACGCCTTCGCGCGCTGAAGCAGTTCCAGGAGATGCCGATGCCGACCGACTGGCCCGAGGCACCAGATCTCAGCGAGATCGATGTCGACGAGATCGTCCCGTATATCCGCCCGGATATCGATGTTCGCGGCGGTGTCGACGACTGGACAGACCTCCCCGAAGATATCAAAGACACCTTCGACAAACTCGGCATTCCGGAAGCCGAGAAGAACGCCCTCTCGGGCGTCGGCGCGCAGTATGAGTCGGAGATCGTCTACCAGAACATGCAGGAGCAGTGGGAGGAGAAAGGCGTCGTCTTCTGTGACATGGATAAGGCCGTCCAGGAACACGAAGACCTCGTCAAAGAGTACTTCATGACCGAGGCCGTCCCGCCGAGCGACAACAAGTTCGCCGCGCTCCACGGCGCGATCTGGTCGGGCGGCTCCTTCGTCTACGTCCCCGAAGACACCAAAGTCGAGATGCCGATTCAGGCGTACTTCCGGATGAATTCGGAGGGCATGGGCCAGTTCGAGCACACCCTCATCATCGCCGAGGAGGGGTCGGAGGTTCACTACATCGAGGGCTGTTCGGCCCCGAAATACTCCGCGTTCAACCTCCACTGCGGCGGTGTCGAGGTGTTCGTCAAGGAGAACGCTCACGTCCAGTACTCCACGGTGCAAAACTGGTCGAAAAGCACCTACAACCTCAACACCAAACGCGCCATCGCCGAGCGGGACGGCCGCATGGAGTGGGTGTCTGGCTCGATGGGGTCGAAGGCGACGATGCTCTACCCCTCGACGATCCTCAAGGGTCGCGGCGCGTCGGACAACCACATCACCATCGCCTTCGCCGGCGAGGGGCAGGATATCGACACGGGCGCGAAGGTCTATCACAACGCCCCGGAGACGAAGTCGACCATCGAGTCGAAGTCGGTCGCCAAGGATGGCGGTCGCACCAACTACCGCGGCCTCGTCCATATCGCCGACGGCGCGAAGAACTCCTCGACGGCCGTCGAGTGTGACGCGCTGATGTTCGACAACGAGTCGACCTCCGACACCATGCCGTACATGGAAATCGACGAGTCGCAGGTCGATGTCGCCCACGAGGCGACCGTCGGGAAGATCGGCGACGAGGACATCTTCTACCTCCAGAGCCGTGGGCTCGACGACGACGACGCCAAGCAGATGATCGTCTCCGGGTTCATCGAGCCGATCACCGAAGAGTTGCCCATCGAGTACGCGGTCGAACTGAACCGCCTTGTCGAACTGGAGATGGAGGGCTCGCTCGGATGAGCGTGCAGGTTCCAACGACACTCTCCGAGGCGACGGTCGAGGGGATCTCGGCCGCTCGTGACGAACCGGACTGGCTCCTCGAACAGCGGCTCGACGCGCTTGCCGCGCTTGACGATCTTGCGCTCCCGGATGTCATCCAGACGCCGGGCCGTCGCTGGACCGATCTCGAATCGCTCGACTTCGAGTCGCTGGTCGACCCCGACAACCAGTCGGATACGACCGAGCGAAGCGACGCCGAGGGCGCGACCGTCCTCTCGTTTGAGGAGGCCCTCGACGACCACGAGGCGCTCATCAAGGAGCACTTCGGGTCGATCGTCGACCCCAAGCGCAACTACCTCACCGCGCTGTCGGCCGCGCTGTTTACGACCGGCACCGTCGTCTACGTACCGGAGGGTGTCGACGCCGCCGACGTGACGATCCGCGCGGAGATGAACTCCCGGTCGCTGTTCAGCCATACGCTGGTCATCACCGAGCAGTCGGCGTCGGCGACGATCCTCGAATCGATCACCTCCGGCGACAGCGTCCCCGCTGACTCCGACGCTGAGGGTCGCTACTTCAGCAACATCGTCGAGGTCGTTGCCGGCGAGAACAGCTACGTCCAGTACGGCTCGCTGCAGAACCTCGACGAGGACACCTACCACGTGACGCTCAAACACGCCGAGACCGACACCTACGCCACCGCCAACTGGATCGAGGGCAACATCGGCTCGCGGCTCACCCGGTCGGATGTCGAAACCTCTCTGGCCGGCGAGGCCTCCGAGAGCAAGATCGTCGGTGCGTTCTTCGGCCACGAGGATCAGCACCTCGATGTCAACGCCCGCGTCTGGCACGAAAACGAGAACACGACCGCCGACCTCGTCACCCGCGGCGTCCTCGACGACGTTGCGCGCTCGGTGTACGAAGGGGTGCAGGATGTCGGCGAGGATGCGTGGAACACGAACTCCTACCAGCGTGAGAACACGCTCATGCTGTCTGATGAGTCCGAAGCCGACGCCTCCCCGAAGCTGATCATCAACAACCACGACACCGAGGCCAGCCACTCGGCGACCGTCGGGCAGGTCGACGCGGAGGATATGCTGTATATGACTTCCCGGTCGATCGATCCCAACACAGCCCGCAACATGCTCGTTGAGGGCTTCTTCGTGCCGGTGCTCGAAGAGATCGATGTCGAGGAGTTCCGCGAGGATCTCTCCGAGTTGATCATCGAGCGGCTCGACTAACAACCCCCACCGCGCCGATCTGTGCCGCCGCCGACGCTGAGAGGCGAAAGCGGTAAGTCCGCCCACCGACCAGTAGTCGGTATGCGATCATCGGCTGTATGGGGCGACACTCAATGAGCCTCCAACAGCGTGTCGATTCCGACCAACAGCTCGCACGGCTGTTGCAGATCGGAATCGTTCTGGAGGAGGTGGCGGAGGCCCGCGCCAACAACCACCGCGAGTCGCTGCCGGAGCCCGACGCCGACCTGGAGTCGCTGCTGGTTGATGCTGCTGAGCTGTCGGCGGCCCACCGCGACCGGCTTGAGGGCCTCATCGACGAGCTTGCGGCCGACAGCATCCCGTTCGATGAGATCAACGCGCTTGTCGAGGCCAGCTACGGACAGACGAAGCCGGACGATTTCGACGGCGTTCTCTACGACCAACTCTGCAACGAGGAGACGGCCTACAAGTTCTACGACGACATGATCGACGCCATCGACGCCAGCGACGCCACGTTCTCGGTCGACCGGGAACACCTGTTGTCGGTGCTGCGGGAGCTTCGAGATGCTGAACGTGACGCTGTCGAGATAGTGACCACCCATATGGAGGAACGCGAATGAGCCCCTACCAACCCGTGACAGTTCCACCCGAACCGGAGGCCAACCGATGAACACGGCCGACCAATACCTCAAGGCGATCTACCTCATCCAACAGGAGGACAACAGCCCGGCGGCCACCGGTCGCGTCGCCGAGATGTTGGACGTGAGCCCCGCCAGTGCCAACGAGATGATCGGCAAACTCGAATCCCGCGGGCTTGCCGAACACGAGAAGTATAAGGGTGTCTCGCTGACCGACGACGGCATCGTCCAGGCCCGCGACGCGCTGCAGACCTACTGCATCATCGAGCGGTTCCTGATCAACGTCCTCGACGTCGAGGACTTCCGGGGTGAGGCCCAGGCGCTCGAATCCGTCATCGACGGCACCGTCGCCGAGCGGCTGGATACGATCATCGACCGTAAATCCGAGTGTCCGGACTGTTTCGATCCGGAACTCGACGCCTGCGGCTGTCTCGACGTTGAATCACTCGAAGGAGCCGCCGCCGACTGACTGTCGTTTTTCGATTTCGTCGCCTAGTCTCGTCCTGATTGGTTTTCTGAAAACAGTGAAACAATGGTATCTATTCACGTATATCCTGATTGATTAGTATATAAACTAAGTTCCAAATGGTTAATTTTTAGTACTATCTGACACTATTTTCTATCATGAGGAATTCAGACGAGCTTTCAAAACCTAATCAGAATAAATCGGGGATAAAAAACAAAATAAAAAATAAATTAAGCCATAGGCTGGTGTTAACTGTTATGATTGTTGCTTTTTCTGTCGGTGGCCCTGGATGTTTCGGACCTCCTAGTTAAGATTGTATAAACGGTGGGTAACGTTACCTATCCATATTCAGTATAGCATGGATGAAAGTATATCAGATAAATTAAATTTAAACGAATATGAGCACACATTAATAATGTCTAAGACAATAAACAGAGAAAATCTAGATATATCTGATGAAAAGAAAGTTGATGTGCTTATTTCTCACTATGAGCAGATGAGAACAGAGAATCGACAATTTGCAAATGAAAGTCACCGAAGAAATATGCGTGTCATAATTGCCATAGGTGTGATATTGGGCTCAATCTTTGTCAGCCAATCAGCAGTCGCTCTACTCGCTGTAATACCCGTGCTGATTACGTATATATATATAAGACATGCTCAAGCAGCGAGATGGTTGATTAATATAAATAGTCATATAACGAGAATTCAAAATCAGTTATCTATTGAAACGTTTGACTGGGAACAGACTGAAGGATACGGTTCCGGAGATAGTATTCATTCTATTATTAGTATATACGACGTAGCCTTTGTGATATTAATATATTTAATCTCGTGCTTGATTGGAGTTGCAGCTATTGAACAAGCCGAACTGAATCCAATCTTGGGCTTCGGTATTGGACAGAATATCATTTTGATTTTTTATTTCCTCCTTAGTTTAACATGGATCGCGGCAGGAAAATCGGTCATTCAAACTTGGAGAAGCTCAGAGCTATCTGGATAGATTCTTTTGCAATACATATACTCCGCTTGTATGCTAACTTGTGGCAATATAATACAGTTGATTTTCTCTGCACTCAGTCGTTAGGGGGGTTTTGGCTTCTTGGTATCTACTCTTCCTCGTTCACTGCTGCCGTTCCCCCGCCGTGAGCCACCGTTTTCCGTCCCGCCGTCCTCGGCGTTGATATGCCGACACCAGAGGATACCTACATCGAGAACCGACACCGCATCCAGCCGAACCACACCAACAACTACGAGACGGCCCACGGTGGCAACGTCATGAAGTGGATGGATCAGACCGGCGCGCTGTCGGCGATGCGGTTTGCCGGCGAGACCTGTGTCACCGCCAGCATCAACCAGATGAACTTCGAGCGCCCGATCCCGCAGGGTGAGACCGCTGTGATTCAGGCGTACGTCTTCGATCACGGCCGAACGAGCATCAAGGTTCGACTCCGCGCGTTCCGCGAGGATCCCTGCAGTGGAGAGCGTGAGCTCACAACCGAGAGCGTGTTTATTTTCGTCGCTATCGGCGAGGACGGCTCGCCGACCGAGGTACCGGCATTACAGATCGAATCCGACCGCGACACGGAGTTACAGCAGGACGCCCGTGAGTGGGCAAACGCGAACTAGTGCAGCCGATCGCGGATCGTGAGCGTCTCGCCGCAGCGCGGACACGCATAGACCTCGCAGTCGGTTTTTTCGTGGACGATCCAGCGGCCGGTCGGCGGGGCGTGATACTCACAGCCCTGACAGAACAGGACGGTCTTCCGTTCGACCGTCGCTTGCTTCGTGGAGGGTGTTTGATTCATATTGGCGTGTAGGTGTCCAACGGCTATAACCCTGTTTGCGATGATCGTTTAGCCAGTATCATGGTTTGCAACCCTTGTAGCGACTGTTTTGTGTGATGGGAGCACACACCTGGATTCCGGTGTCGATGGTGTGATCGTCGCACACAGCCGAGTTACGTATAATACTCGATCGGCCGAACAGTCGGTGATGACAGAGTTCACCCTGTACGATCGGCCCGACTGCCCGTACTCGAAACGTGTCCGCCGTGTCCTGGATGTGTTGGCCGTCGACTACGAGGAGATCGTCGTCCCGGATGCGAAAGCCGAACGCGAGGAGTTGGAAGCGGTTACCGGTCAGCGCGGCATCCCCGCCCTTGTCGACGACGAACTGCCCGACGGCTACATCGCTGACAGCGGCGAGATCTCCGCGTATCTCAAGGAACACTACAACTGAGCCCCTCGTTGCCGCGGCAGCCGACCCCCGACCGAGCGCAACCGGTAACCGTCTACCGCTCTACGTGTGAGTATGGTGCGTTCGCCGCGAGACGCCCCCACCGACAGCCAGGTGTGGCGATCCGTCTCACCCGCGAGAGCAGCACTTCTGTCGCCGCTTCCGGATAGCGTCGCCGCTGAACTGACACAGTCGGGTGATCGATGAGTCAGCCGGGACGCGATCGATCTGTCAACGTCACCGACGGCGCGCTCCTCAAACCGCTGATCGTCCTTTCGTTGCCGATCGTCCTCACCAATCTCCTCCAGGTTGGCTACAACCTCGCGGATACGTTCTGGGTCGGCCGGATCGGCCAGCCGGCGGTTTCGGCACTGTCGTTTTCGTGGGCGATCGTCTTCCTCGTCATCAGCCTCTCGCTTGGGTTTTCGATCGCCGGCACCGTGCTTGTCGCCCAAAACAAGGGCGCGGGCAACACCGACCGTGTCGGCCACGTTGCCGGCCAGACGATCACGCTCGTCGTTGCCGTCTCGATCCTGTTTTCGATCGTTGGCTACCTGCTGGCTCCCACACTGCTCCAGCTGGTCGGGGCCGTTCCGGAGACGACCGAGTACGGGATGGCCCTCGACTACACACAGACGATGTTTCTTGGCATCCCCTTCGTTTTCAGCTTCTTTGTCTTCCAGTCGTTGCTACAGGGGTGGGGTGACACCCGAACCCCGCTGTATCTGATGGGGCTGGGCGTCGGGCTCAACGTGATCGCCGATCCGTTTTTCATCCTCGGCTTTCAGGATAACGTCCTGTTTGCGTGGGTCGGCCTCGAACCGCTGGAGGCTGCCTTGTTCGATCTCACCGGGTTCACCGGGTTCGGCGTGCAGGGTGCGGCGATCGCCACGATCCTCACCCGGGGGATCGGCGCGGCCATCGGGATCTGGCTGCTGCTCTCCGGGCGTGTCGGTATCACACTCGCTCGCGCCGACTTCCTGCCGGAACGAGAGACGATCACGAAGATATTCCGGATCGGCGCGCCAGCCAGTCTTGAGGTCAGCACCAAAGCCCTCAGCGTGACGATTCTCACCGCCTTGGTGGCGATCACGAGCGTCGAGGCCGTCGCCGCCTACGGGATCGGCACCCGTGTCACCTCGATGGTCGTCCTCCCAGCACTCGGACTGGCTCGCGGCGTCGAAACGGTCGTCGGCCAGAACCTCGGGGCGAACCAGCGCGATCGTGCTGTCGCCGGTGTTCGCGCCGCCATCGGGCTCATCGTCGCCGCCTTTGCGGTCTTCAGCGTGATTGTTTACGTGTTCGCCGGCCCAATCATGGATATCTTTGTCACCGGCACGGGCTCGGCGGCGGTCATCGCCGTCGGCACCGAGTATCTTGAGATCGTTGGCGTCACCTACGTCTTCCTCGGCGTGTTTTACGTGATTCAGGGTGGCTTCCGCGGCAGCGGCCGCACCCGGCTTGCGCTGCTGTTTGCCTTCGTTGGCTACATCGTCCTGCGATCGCTGCTGGCCTACCTGTTTGCGGTGCCGCTGGCTCTCGGCGCGACCGGAATCTGGTACGGCGAGGCGGCCTCGAACGTGCTGATGGCCGCCGCGGTCGGTGCCTACTTCCTGCGTGGAACGTGGACGGGCCGGGTCGTCGACGACGATGCTGGGAAATCGACACCGGGGCCGGTCGATGGGGTCGACCAACCGTCCGAGTCGACACCTGAGACCGACTGACCGACCCCAGCCACCGGATCGCGGGGTGGCGTGGAATCTCGGGATCGCAGGATTACTGGCGGCCGATAGTGAGCGACTCAGTAGATCAGTTCGTCGTTGTTGTCGATCATATACAGCGCGCGGGCGGCGATGTTGACCGCGTGGTCGCCGACGCGTTCGAGATCGCGGATCGTCAACAGGAGCCGGGAGACATCTTCCATGAACGGTTCGATCTCGTTGTCATCTAGCTGCTCGCCCTCGATCAGCTCGCGGACGACGGTGCCGCTGGCGATCTCACATTCCGTGTCGAGGTCGTCGTCGCGGTCGTTGACCGTATAACACAGCTCCCGATCCTCCGCGGCGTAGGCCTCCATCGCGCTGTCCAACATCGCCAGCGTCGTCTCGCCGATCGCTTGGATGTCGACGCTGGGAAAGATGTCGTTGTCGGCGACCTGGGCGTACTCGCCGAGGTTGGTGGCAAGGTCGGCGATCCGTTCGAGGTCGGTGATGATCTTAAACGAGGCGGCGATAAACCGGAGGTCGCCAGCGACGGGCTGTTGGAGGGCGATCAGATCGGTACACTGTTTTTCGAGATCCAAGTAGAGCTGGTTGATCTCATCGTCGCCGTTGATGACCTCCTCGGCAAGCTCCTCGTCGCCGGTTTCGAGGGCGGTCAGCCCCATCTCCAGTCGCTCGGCGACGGTCTCGCTCATAGCGACCACATCCTCGCGGAGCGCGGCGAGTTCGGCCTGATACTCGTTGCGTGGCATATCGGCTATCCGACCAGCCGATAAAAAGGGTTTTCGACCGTTCAGTACCGGATTCCGACCATCAGTACAGCAGTTCGTCGTCGCTATCCAACATGTACAGCGTCCGGGCGGCGATGTTGACCGCGTGGTCGCCGACCCGCTCGATATCCCGCACCGTGAGCAGCCCGCGGGTCGTTGTCTCGGCGGTGCGGGCGCGTTCGTCGTCGTCGCCGTCGGTTCCCAGCAACTCGCGGATGATCCGCTGGGTTGTCGCCGCACAGTCGCTGTCGAGGGTATCGTCGTCGGCAGCGACCCCGCGACAGGCTGTGGGGTCGTCGTTCTCGTAGGCCTCCACCGCGGCGGCGACCATCTCACCGGCCGCCAGCCCGAGCGATCCGAGATCGACCGCGGGATGAACCCCCGCCCCGTACTCGGTTCGCTCGGCGAGGTTGGTGGCGAGATCGGCGATCCGTTCGAGATCGGTGAGGATCTTAAAGGAGGCTGTGATCAATCGAAGGTCGCCCGCGACGGGCTGGTTGCGCGCGATGAGGTCGATACAGTCGCCTTCGAGTTCGAGATACCGGCGGTTGATTTCGTCGTCGCCGCTGACGATCCGGTCGGCGGCCCGGAGGTCGCCGGCCTCGGCGGCAGCAACGGCGCTCTCGTAGCGTTCAACAATGAGCTCGCCAAAGAGGACAACATCGGTGCGGAGGGTCGCCAGTCGGTCGTGGTACCGGTCGCGGGTCATTACCCGAACTTGCCGGTGATGTAGTCCTCAACGCGGTCGTCGGCGGGGTTTTCGAAGATGGTCGTCGTATCGTCGAACTCCACGAGCTCGCCGCCGGTGAGGAAGACGGCGGTCTGATCGGAGATCCGGGCGGCCTGCTGCATGTTGTGGGTGACGATAATGACGGTGTAATCCTCGACCAGCTCGTCGATGAGATCCTCGATCTTCGAGGCGGCGACGGGGTCGAGCGCGGAGGTCGGCTCGTCCATCAGGAGGATCTCCGGATCGGGAGCGATCGCGCGGGCGATACAGAGCCGCTGCTGTTGGCCGCCGGAGAGTTCGAGTCCCGACTGATCGAGTTGATCTTTCACCTCGTCCCAGAGGGCCGCCCCACGGAGGGCCTTTTCGACCCGCTCGTCGGTGACCTCCTTGCCCTGGACTTTCAGCCCGTAGGCGACGTTGTCGTAGATGCTCTTCGGGAACGGGTTGGGTTTCTGGAAGACCATCCCGATCTTCCGGCGCAACGCGACGGGGTCGACGGCGTCGGCGTAGATGTCGGTGCCACGCAGGGTGACCGTCCCGTCGATGCGGGCGATGTCGATCAGGTCGTTCATCCGGTTGAGACACCGGAGGAACGTGGATTTCCCACAGCCGGAGGGGCCGATCAGCGCGGTGACCTGGTTTTCGGGGATCGCAATCGATACGTCATCGAGCGCCTGATCGTCGCCGTAGTAGACATCAAGCTGTTCGGTCTCGACGATCGTTGTCGCCGAACTGGCTGACTCGGCGCTCGTGTCGGGCTGTACGTCGGTTGTGATCAACGATTCGGACTCGGAGTCGATGGTGGATTCGTTCTGTGACATTAGTGTTCACGCTCCAGCCGGTTGCGGATGATGATCGCCGTCCCGTTGAGCGCCAACAGGACGATCAGCAGCGTCACCACGCCGGCGGCGACGACGCCGTACCGGAACTCCGCCTGTGGGTAGTTCGCCCACGCATAGATCTGCATCGGCATCGCGCTGAACCGGCTCCAGATGCCCGAGGGCGCGCTGAAGACCGTCGTTGCCGCCCCGATCATGATGAGCGGCGCGGTCTCGCCGATCGCCCGGCCGAGGGCGAGGATCGTGCCGGTCAGGATCCCCGGCATCGCCTCCGGGAGGACGACGTTTTTGATCGTCTGCCAGCGGGTCGCGCCCATGGCGTACGACCCCTGTCTGAGCTCGTCGGGCACCGACCGGACGGCCTCCTGGGCGGAGATCACCGTGATCGGGAGGATGAGCAGCGACAGCGTCAGCGCGGCCGTCACCGCCGTCCCGAACCCGAAGCCAAGCAGGTTCGCAAACAGCCCCAACCCGAGCAGGCCGTAGACGACCGAGGGAACGGCCGCGAGGTTGGCGATATTGATCTGGAACAGGCGCGTGACCGATCCGAGCCAGCCGCTGCCAGCGGTGTACTCTTCGAGGAAGACGGCCGCGCCGACGCCAAGCACAAAGGAGATGACGGCGACCATGGCGATGATGATGATCGAGCCGACGATCGCCGGATACAGCCCGGCGTCGGCCGCCGTTGAGGAGGGCGCGCTCGTGAGATACTCCGGGGTGAGCCACATCTCCGGTGTCGGAATCCCGACCGTGGCGACGACCGCCGCGCCGGCCAGCGCGCCACCACCGAGGATGACCGGGAGCGTCAGCCCGATCCGCCCCGGTTCGTCGTAGCTGTCGGCGACGAACACCGCCGTCGGCGCGGCGGTCATCGCCAGCACGGCGACGCCGGAGCCGTCCGGGAGCGCGGAGGAGCCGAGCGCGATCCCGACCCCGCCGGCCAGCAGCGTGACACCGCCGACCGCAGCGGCCGCCCGACGGCCGTGGCCGCGGCTGTCGACGAGGGCCGCGCTGCCGACCGCCAGCGGGATGGCGAGCGTCCAGAGGAATTCGAGGCCGGCGGCCGGGTAGATCCCGAGCACCGGTCGCAACAGCACCGCGGCGATGACGCCGAGGACGCCGATCGGGATCGCCGCTGTCCGCAGGCGGTCGCTGTCAGTGTAGCGGCCGTAGGCATAGCTCGCGGTTGCCGGCAGCACACCCAGCGTGTAGGCGAGGAACCACAGCTCAAGATCGCTGACAATGAAGATGATCGCCACCGCAATCCCGAGGCCCGCACCGCCGAGAAGTCGCCCGATAACGCCGAAGCCGGCCGCGCCGACCGGCCGACTGGTCGCGGCGACACTGAGCCGGGCGGTCACAGGGGCAACGACGAGAAAGAGGTAGCCGACGGGCCAACTCAGCCGCGGGATCGGCGCGATAAACGTCTCGATGGCGGCGAAGCCGACGGCGACAGCGACAAGCCCGCCGCCAAGGGCGAGGAGTGTCTGTCGGATCAGCGCGCGATCATTGATGCTGTACAGACAGAAGCCGATAAACGGCACGACGAGCGTCAGGAAATACGTTAACAGCCATTCGGGGCTGGCCGTCGCAAGGCCGAAGGCGTCGACAAAGACGTAGACGAGCAACGCCCCCAACGCGAGCAGGCCGACGACGGAGGCCCCCAGCGAGAGATATTCGAAGACGATCCCTTTGAGCCGGCTGACCTCGCCGAACTCCTCGGGGGTTGTGGTTTCGACAGCCATCAGTAGGCCTCCCGGTAGCGTTCGGCGATGATGTCGCTGAGTACGTTCATAACGAGCGTGATCACAAACAGCGTGAGTCCGAGCGCGAACATCGCATCGTACGGGATCGTGCCGCCGGTGAGGTCACCGCCGGCGATCTGCACCATCGAGACGGTGATCGTCATCCCCGACTCGAACAGTACGTCGCCGGGGGAGATGTAGGGAATCCCGAGCAGGGTCTCCTTGATCGGCGGCATGTTTGCCTGCGAGCCCATGGCGACGACGACGATCATCGTTTCACCGATGGCACGGGAGACCGCCAGAATGTATGAGGAGACGATCCCCGACAGCGCGGCGGGCACGACAACCCCTGTCGAGACCTCGAACTTCGTCGCGCCAAGCCCGTAGCCGGCTTGCCGGAGGGAGTCCGGCACCGCGCTCATGGCGTCCTCGCTGATCGAGGAGACCATCGGGATCGTCATGATGCCGATCATCAGCGACGCCGACAGCGCGTTGAACGTCCCCAACTGCGGGAATATCGTTGCCTTCAGCGCGGGCGTCACATACACCAACGCGAAGTAGCCGTAGACGACTGTCGGAATCCCGGCGAGAATTTCGAGCAGCGGTTTGAGGATCGAGCGCGCTCGGTTCGTCGCGTACTCGCTGAGGTAGATCGCCGTCAGCGTTCCGATGGGGAGGGCGATCACTGCGGCGGTGATGGTCACGGTAACTGTCCCGATCACGAGCGGGACGATCCCGAAGAGCTGGCCGCCGCCGCGTGGGTTCGGACTCCACTCGGTGCCGAGCAGGAACTCGGTCAGCGGAACCTGTGCAAAAAACGCAACCGAGTCCGAGAGCAACGTTGCGAAGATCGCCACCGTCGTCAACAGTGTCACGGCCGCACACAACAAAAAGAGCCCGCCGTAGCCGGATTCCTTGAGGCGTTTGAACCCGCTTGCCCGCTGGAGCTCCGGTGAAACCTCCTCGTTACTCATCGCATACCACCCGGTGTGGTGGCCGGCCGGGCGTGCGTGATTCGCCCGTCGTCTCCCGGCGACTGCATGTTGGTTTCGGCCCGAACGGCGGCTGTGGCCCCGATACGCCTCCCATGCCGATAGCAATCGGTCGCGGCATTATGAATGTGCCTGATTGGCTCAACGCGGTGTGTGCCCGCCGTGTGTGGCGTGTCGCCAATCGGAACACGATTACTCTTGGGCCTCGGCGATCGCGTCTTCGAGCTTCGAGAGCTGTGCGTCCTGGGTCTCCTCGGTCGCCGGCACGTAGCCCACGTCTTCGGCGACAAGCTCCTCGTTGGTGGTCTGCTCGACGAAGTAGCGGGCGAACTCGGCGATGTGTTCCTCGGCCAGCGAACTCATCGACGGGTAGGTGTAGAGGTTCCGCGACAGCGGGGTGTACTCGCCGGAGGAAGCCGTCTCCAGGCTCGGGGTGACGTAGTCCTCGTCGCCGTCGGCGATGGCGACCGCCTGGAGCTGATCGGGGTTCTGGAAGTAGTAGGCGAAGCCGAAGTAGCCGATCGCGTACTGATCGCCTTGGACGCCGGAGGCGATGCTGTTGTCCTGTTCGGTCGCCGAGTAGTCGTCGGTGTGGCCGCGCTCGCCCATGACGTTCTCGATGAAGTAGTCGTAGGTGCCGGAGGTGTCGGCCGCACCGAAGCGGTTGATCTCCTCGTCGGGCCAGTCGCTGTTGACATCGCTCCAGGTCTCGGCGGCGTCGGACTCCCAGATCTGGGCGACCTCCTCGATGGTCATCTCGGTTGCCCAATCGTTGTCGTTGTTGACGACGACGGTGAGGGCGTCGGTGGCGGCGATCAGCTCGATGTACTCGACGCCGCCTTCCTCACACAGCTCCTCTTCTGCGGGCTTGATCTCCCGGCTCGCGTTGTTAAAGTCGGTTCGACCCTCACAGAAGAAGTTGGAGAACCCGCCGCCGGAGCCGGTCGAACTGATGTCGATGCTGACACCGGGGTTTTCGGCCTCGAACTCCTCGCCGATCGCGGACATCAGCGGGAAAACGGTGCTCGACCCGGCGATGCTGATCTCGCCGGAGAGCCCCTCGCTGCTCTCCTCACCGCTCTGGGTACAGCCAGCGAGGCCAACGGCCCCCATGCCTGCAACACTTGCCAGCGCGGTTCGCCGTGTGATACGCCGTTCATCTCCCGCCTGATTGGCTGCCATCACCATTCTGTGATCGAGGTGGAAATAAAAAGAGTGCTAATAGAGCTATACAATACTACCTACTACTCTATAAACTATATAGATTGAGCGACTGTTCGCTATTTCACACGTTCAGTGCTCAAACGATCCGTTCGACGCGCCGTTTTCGGCCGCTATCCGGCAGCAACGGCGGTTGTGTTGTTAGCCACTCGCTCGTTGCAGCACCCGTAGGTCAATAGCCGATCGACTGTGGCTGTGTGTTCGGCTGTAGACCCCACCATAATCGCACCGGCATAGGAGTGGGAACAACGTGTGTTGACTATATATGAGTATTGTTATCAGGGGTTTTGTATGTTAAATACAGAATCTATATCGCATATCTCAGGGCTGGAACGCAAGTATTTTCGGGAAACTGGGATCGAAGAGAATCTAAATAGACCCGTAGATTTATCCGAGCTCTTGTCAAACACACGGACGACTATGGAGACGCGGAAAGTCCAGGTGACCGGCGGCTCGACGTACACCGTTTCGATCCCCAAATCGTGGGCCAACGACAACGACGTGAGCGCGGGCAGCACCGTCGAGTTCTACCCCGAGGGTGACTCGCTGTTCATGACGCCGGTGGGCGGCGACGAACAAACCGAGGGCACGTTGGATATCACCAACCTCGAAGACACCCAGCTGATCCGGGCGGTGATGACGATGTACGTCAGCGGGTTCGACGTGATCGTGCTTGAAAGCGGGCGGATCACCAACGACCAACGCGGGGCGATCCGGGAGGCGACCCAGAGTCTCGTCGGCCTCGAAGTCTTAGAGGAGACCAAAGACGAGATCGTTATCCGCGATCTGCTTGACTCCTCGGAGCTGTCGATCCATAACGCCGTCACCCGGATGCGACTGATCGCCGCGTCGATGCTGGAAGACGCGCTGCTCGCGCTCCGCGATCTCGACCGTGATCTCGCTCATGATGTGATCCAACGCGACGACGACGTTGATCGCCTCTGGATGGTCGTCTCCCGCATCTTCCGGGCGACGCTCCGAACCCCGAAAGCCAGCGAAGAACTCGGCCTGCCGCGGGAGGTCTGTTTTGACTACCATTCGAGTGCCCGCCAACTGGAACGCATCGGCGACCACGCGACGAAGATCGCCCACCTCACCTTGGAGATCGACCAGGAGGTACCCGAGGATGTCGTCGTTGCCATCGAGGAACTCCACGAGGAGGTGGTGTCGGTCATCGACGGCGGGATGGACGCGCTGTTTACCGACGACAGCGAGGAGGCGACCCGGCTGGCCAACGACGTGCGCGAACAGGTTAGAGAGATCGACCAAACCGCCCGCGGGATCGATGAACTGCTGCGCGACCTCGATCCGGCCCACGCCCAACTGGTCGGCCTGATCGTCGACTCGGTGTCCCGAACCGCCGACTACGGCGGCAATATCGCCGAAACCGCCCTCCAGAAAGCCGCGCCGTCGCCGTAACTACTGATAGATATATAGTTCTCATACCAATCTTCATACCGACCGCCATCGACAGGCCGGTATGTCCGAAACCACGGCTGAACTGTTCCAGTTCGGATTCGTCTGTGTCCAAAACGCCGGTCGCAGCCAGATGTCAACCGCCTTCGCCGAGCGCGAGGTCGAACGCCGCGACCTCGATGACCGCGTCGAGATCGTCACCGGCGGCACACACCCGGCCGATCACGTCCACGAGGAGGTCGTCACCGTGATGGACGAGATCGGGATCGACCTCTCCGATCGGACGCCCCGGGAGGTTTCGACCGAGACACTGAACGCCTGTGATGTCGTCGCCACGATGGGCTGTTCGACGCTCGAACTCGATGCCGACAGCGTTGAGGTGCGCGACTGGGCGCTTGACGATCCAGACGGGCAGGATCTCGACGCCGTGCGGGCGATCCGCGATGAGATCGAAGCGCGCGTTAGCGACCTCTTCGACGAATTTGTCGGCGATCGGTAGCTGCGATCGCGTCGTCGTCAGCGGGCGATTGTGGTGGAAGGTGGGCTTGGCGCGCAACGTTATTTCTCGCCACAGGCCGGACAGCTGCCGTTGACCGAGCTATCGTACAGTCGCCCACAGGCCTGACAGCGACACAGCTTTGAGGTGGGTGTTTCAAGTCCTGTCATTGGATTACCGAGGCGGTTCAGCCGGTGGTGCTGTGCCGACAGCGACCGCCCGCCACGTGTTGCCGCGGCCGGGAGCCTGCCGAAGCGAGACGGTTGTTTCGTCGTTGTTGGTCAGCGCGGCCAACTGTCTGGCAACCCGCTGGCTTGCGGCACCGACGATCTGATAGGTCTTTCCGCGGGAGGACTGCACCGTCATCGCCCCGTAGGCGTTGTATTCGGCGATCACAGTGCACTGTTCGTGTCGTTCGGCGGTCTGTGCGCTCATACAGCTATCTGGGGCCGACACCCGTGTAAAATCGACTATGAGGGCTCTATAGGCCTCGCTGAACTATTGATCCGGATCGGTCGTGTCGTCGCTGCCGGCTGGCCGCGCTGTGCGATCGGCCGCGGCCGCCCAACAGTACGCACAGACCGCATCCGGGGCCGCGCCCTCAAACAGCGGCCGCTCGATATCGTGTGCCGCAGCGAACTCCGAAAACGGGACTCGGGTGTCGTGTTTCTGTCGATCCCCGCGCGAACACAGCTTTGTGCCGGGGCGTCCGGGCCGCACCGACCAGCGTGTGCCGGCGGTGTCGGTTGCCGGCCGCATATCGATGATGTGGCCGACACGCCCGGGGCCGCGTTCGATCATGAACCGCTCGGTGTCGGCCTCGGAGTCACCGTCTTGGGTCGCTGTTCGGTAGGCCTGCTCCATCAGCAGCGACTGGGTATCCCGCACCGGTTCGTCGTCGGCCGGCGAGACCTGCTCGTAGCTGCCGTCGGCCTGCAGCAGCCATCGCCGCCGATTATCCGACAACATCGTTTCGAGAATGTACTGGAGTTGTCCGCGAAGCCGGTCGTCTGTCACCGGTGTGACCGCCTCAACCCGGTTGTCAAGGTTGCGCGTCATCCAGTCGGCACTGCCGAGATACCACTCGGGGTCGCCACCGTGTTCGAAATAGAAGATCCGGGAGTGTTCGAGAAATCGCCCCACAACCGAGTGGACGGTGATCGTTTCGCTGATCCCCTCGATCCCCGGCCGCAGCCGACAGATATCTCGGACGATCAGGTCGATGTCGACGCCGGCCATCCCCGCCCGATACAGTTCGGCGACGATATCCGGATCCTCCAGCCCGTTGACCTTGGCGACGATCCGACCGCCCTCGCCGGCTTCGGCCAACGCTCGCTCTCGGCGAATCAGCTCGGTAAACTGGCTGCGCATCGTCACCGGCGCGACCAGGAGCTTTTTGAACTCCTCATCGAGTGTCGGCCCGGTAAAGAAATTAAACAGCTTTACTAGGTCGTGGCCGATCTCCGGGTCGGCGGTCATCATTCCGAGATCGACATACCCCTTGGCGGTCTCAGAGTTGTAGTTGCCGGTGCCGATATGCGAGTAGGTATGGACGCCGTCGGCTTCCTCGCGGACGACGAGGGCGGTTTTGGTGTGTGTTTTGAGCCCGAGGCTGCCGTAGGCGACGTGGATCCCCTCTTCTTCGAGGCGGCGCACCCACTCCAGATTGTTCTGTTCGTCGAACCGGGCTTTCAACTCCACCATCACCGCGACCTCCTTGCCGTTTTCGGCGGCTTCGATCAGGCTTTGGATCACCTTTGAGTCACTGGCGGTGCGGTAGATGGCGACTTTGATCGCCAGCACGTCGGGGTCGCTGGCGGCTGTCTCAAGGAACCGCTGCACGGTGTCCTCAAAGGAATGATAGGGGTGGTGGACGAGGATATCGTCGTCTTTGATCGCCGCAAAGATCGACGTCGCGCTGCCGGCCGTGTTCCGCGGTTCGTCGGTACCGAGCCGAGGGTGTGGCTGTGGCGACCACTCCGGAAGCTTGAGATCCGGGCGGTCGATGTCGACGAGGGCGAAGAAATCCTCGTAATCGATCGGCCCGCTCCGGTAGTAGATCTCCTCGGGGTCGATATCCAGCTGTTCGGTCAGGAGTTCGAGGCTTCGCGCCGGGATGTCATCGGTCACCTCAAGCCGGACGACGTTTGCAAACCGACGCTTCTCGACGACATCCTCGATCACCTCGATCAGATCCTCGGCGACCTCCTCGTTGCGGCCGACCTCGGCGTTGCGTGTCAGCCGGAACGTCGACACGTCAATGATCTCAACGTTCGGCAACAGGAGGTCAAGGTTAGCCTCCATCACGTCCTCCAACAGCACATACTCGTGGGTGTCCTCCGGGCTGTCGAGTTCGATCAACCGCGAGTGGTTTTCGGGCACCTTGATCCGGGTGAACTGCGGTTCGGCCTCGTCGTTGCGCCGGGTCAACACCGCAAGCGACAGCGAGAGATTTGAGATAAACGGAAACGGGTGGGCGGGATCGAACGTGAGCGGCGTCAGCGTCGGCAACACCGTCTCGCGGAAATCCTCACGGAGCGAGGCTTGTGTCTCCGCTGGCAGGTTTTCGTACGCACGAACCCGCACGCCAGCCTCGGCGAGTGCCGGCTCAATCTCGGTTTCCCACGCCCGCGTTTGGCGATCGAACAGCGGCCGAACCGTCTCAAGCACCTCGCTCCACTGCTCGGCCGGTGTTCGCCCGTCGACTGTCGGTTCGGTGACGCCGGCCTCGATCTGCTGTTTCAGCCCGCCGACGCGTTTCATAAAGAATTCGTCGATGTTTTTGGTGACGTAGGCGAGAAACCGGAGTCGCTCCAGCGGCGGGTTGCGGTCGTCTTCGGCCTCATGTAGCACCCGCTCTTGGAACGCAAGCTCCGAGAGCTCCCGGTTCAGATAGTAGTCGTCCGCCGATAGATCTGCCTCGACGGCGTCTGCTGTCTCCGTTGGCTCGCCGGTTGTCGCCGCTGCCGCGGTTGCCGCCCTGTCGGCCGCGTTGGCAGTCGGGTCGTCGTCCGGTGGTGCTGACTCGTCGGTCATTGTGGGCTCCTGTCCAGCGCTGATCGACCACCGCTTGGCCGCTGTTCGCGGCATCCTGTCGCAAGGTGTGACCCCCACAATGTCCTCACCGCGCCGCGCTGCTGCGATTCTCGTCGTGTCTCTGGCACGCTCCAATTTCGAATTTTGGCGTTTTAACCCTTTGGAACGGCCAAATTCTGGGGTTTCAATATATAGACTACATGGTTTCAATAGCCCTATATACACGCCAGCCGGGATGGTTTGACTGTTGATCGAGGGGTGCTCAGCCGGTCGCAGACAGGGGGATCCCCCCTGGTAATCCGGCTCACGACGCTGGTGGCCCGCTATCTGGGGCGCGACGTGGGTTGCAGCGCGCTATATAGTACTGTAGAGGACTCTTACCAGTGTTTACATGCAAGTGTGATCAGACTAGCTATATGGCTCGTTCCGTCGCGTTCGATGTCCAACACCGCCACGTCGACCCGGCCGCGTGGGATGAAATCTACATCGTCGGTGATCCACATGGCTGTCGCGGGGCTGTCGACCGGCTCTGTGATCGGCTGTCGCTCACCGACGCGGATCTCCTCATCTTTGTCGGCGATCTGGTTCGCAAAGGCCCCGACACAAAGGGTGTCGTTGAGCTGGTTCGGTCGGCCCCGAACATGCTCACAGTACGCGGCAACAACGAGGAAAAACTCCTCCGCGGCGAGAAAAGCGTCGATGCGCTCACCGAGGCTGATCTCGACTGGATCGCGGATCGGCCGGCCGTTATCTCGCTGCCGGAGACACTGATCACCCACGCCGGCATCGACCCGCGCAAGCCACGGGCCGATCACACGATCGACGATCTCCAGAACGTTCGCTCGATGGTGCCCGATGCCAGCTACCAACCGCCGTTTTGGTTCGATCGATACGACGGCCCTGAACGCGTCTTTTTCGGCCATACGGTGCTTTCGGAGCCGATCGTCCGCGAGCACGCGGTCGGTCTCGATACCGGCTGTGTGTACGGCAATCAGTTGACGGCCTACGATTGGCGGAACAACGAACTCATCACTGTCGCCGCCACGGAAACCCACGAAGCGCGCCCAGCCGAGAAGTTCATCAGTCCGCCGGTCAGCCACCCACAATGACAGCAGTACGCCTGGGCTCACACTGCACTCGTTTTTCCACATCGACAACGCGGTTCCGGTCGCACCCCTCGCTTATCGACTACTCGTCTTCGCTGTGCTGCCGCTGATCGACCCCTGTGTTATTGTGTCAGTGGGAACCCAAACGGGCGGCGTTCGTGTGGCGATCAGTCAGTAAGGATGACACTACGCCGCCACAACACATCGGAGACGACACCGGCAACCGCGGTCGTGACATCCTCCGCGTCGTGAACGACGCGGCTTCCCGTACCGCAGCGTTGGGATATTTACTGGTCTACGGTACTACTTGCTCTTGTGGGGCTATCTCACCCGTTGATGTATCGAACAAGTAGACCGAAGGCTGTGTCAGGCAGCCGTTACTCCTATCCACAGCAGGATTCGGAGTTATCTTTTGACGGATGTTCTCTGCGCCATTGCAGTCGGCGTTAGCTACCAGTCCGCAGGAATCGCACACGTACAGTCCACGTTCAACACGGTTGCTATCGGCTGTATCACCACACTCACAGCAGGTCTTTGAGGTGTTCCACTCGTTTTCTTTCAGCACCTCAATACCGTGTTCTTCGCCCTTGTAGTTGAGATACTGATACAGCCGGTCGAACGCCCATGTATGCAACCACTTATTCGCCGTTTTCCCAAGGTCGTCCGACCGGATATCTTCGGGCCACCCAACGACGAGTGTCCCAACACCACGATCCACGCACTCCTCAATGATCGTTTTTGTCAGGGTATGGTAGAAGTGCGTCTCACGCCGTTTTCGTTTCTGACGCAAACGTTGGGCTTCTTGTGATGGGCCGTTCTCACCTTTGGTGTCGTATTCTTGCTGCTGAAAGTAGTGATTGTCCTGTTTGATCGTGTTGCCGGGATACAGCACATACTCCTCGGGAAACGCAACAGTAGCGATATTCGACACACCGAGATCGACACCGGCAACACCGTCACCGGGTGAATCAGGCGTCTCTACCGTCTCTTTACAGACGAAATGCACTGTCCACTCGTCACCATTCCAGACTGCTCGGACGTTCTGGACGGTATCAACCTCACTGAGATCGATGTCATTGCGAGTCTCATATTCGCACAACACGAAGTCTCCCCATCCGTCTTTCAGGTTCTCGCCTTTCGAGAGGCGAATCTGATGGTGCTTGGTGTCGACTTTGAAGCCGTCTTCTTTGAACGTGACTGTCGAACGTGGTCGGGCGTCGTACTCCTTACGGTAGCCGGGTGGGTTCGCTGTCTCATCCTTGTGTCGCACGTCAAACCACGACTGGAAGGCGTCTGAAAGTTCTTCGATGACTTTCTGGCTTGATTGTGAGTTGAGATTCTTCCAGCAATCCTTGGTTTTCATATAGGCTTTGAGTGGGCCAACATCGGGTATCTCACCAATGGCGTCCCACACGCGGTCAGCTGTCCATCGTGCGACATTCCAGAGTTTTGAGGCAGCGTCCCCAAGCGCATCCAGATCATCTCGTACCCGTTGCTGGTTTGTGATATGACCAACATAGGTGCGGGTGACCTGAATCGCCATACATAGACTATATTGATTATTCTACTTATCTCTATCGGTGGAATATCCAGTAAGCAGTCGTTCGTGGTTTAGGAAACGCTCATGTCGGATTCACGCCCGGTCGCCAGACTGCGTCTGGCGGGCAACCAGAACGCAGTTCTGGTGACGGCGTAAACGCCGGGATTCTCTCCTTGTTACAGATAGTTCCAACAACGACCGCAGTCTGCCCTACACCAGCGAGTGTCCCTCTCGGTACCATCGTGCGCAGATTGACGGCTGCTGCTGACGCCGTTGCTTACTATCCTTAGGGCCGCCTTATTCGTCCGCCGTCGCTATCAACTACTCTCATCCGCTGCTGCGTGGTGATACACAAACGTCCGAAGCAGTTTGCCCGCCAGGGTGGCGGCCTGGCCGTCGTCGCGGTCGTTGACCTCAACGACATCAAAACCCGCACACGCCGGCGCGACCGTCCGCACCGCGGCCCCCAACTGCTGGGGCGTCAGCCCGCCGGGTTCCATCGTTCCCGTCCCCGGCGCGAACCCCGGATCGGCGGCGTCGATGTCGACGCTGAGATACGCCGATTCGTCGCCGAAATCGGGCGGATCGGCCAGCCAGTCGTCGACGGCGTCGGGTTCGACGACCGTTACGTCGGCCTCGCCGGCGCGCTCCCACTCGGTTTCCGAGCCGGTGCGTGCACCGAGGATGACTGCTTTCTCGGCTGTCTCCAGTGCGTGGTTTGTCACACACGCGTGGCTCCATTCGCTGCCATCGTACGCTTCGCGGAGGTCGAGATGGGCGTCCAGACAGACGAACACATCGGGGTCGACCGCGTTGACAGCCGGAACCGTCACCGTGTGCTCGCCGCCCAGCACGAGCGGGACGGCGTCATCCCAGACAACATCGCGGAGCTGGCCGCCAAGGTAGTCGAGATAGGCTTCAACATCGTCCCACGCCCGTATGTCGCCCGCGTCATAGACGCCAAGCTCGGTGAACTGCTGGTCGGTGTGGTGGTCGTAATCGGCGAAGGAACGAGCGAATCGCCGGATTTCGTCGGGCCCGAATCGGGTACCCGGTTGGAACGTGGTCGTGGCGTCCAGCGGCGCGCCGACGACCACATAGGAAGCAGCTTCGCGGTCGGCGGTCGCGCCCGGAAACATCACACGACCTTTCGCTGGCCCTCGTATTCGAGGTATTCGATATCCTGGTCGCTTTCGAACTCCTCGCCGTCCGGGATCCGCATCGTGAACGTCTCGTAGGTGTCGAGATCCATCACCTGGGCGTCGTCGCCGGTCACCGAGACAACCTGGCCCTGTTTGCGCTCGATGATCGGCACCCAGACCTTCGCGTCAACGGGCTGGCTGAAGCTCCGCTTTTTGTCGTCGAAGACGCCCTTGCCTTCGACGCGGGCCTTTGCGCTGCCGTGTTTGCCCGGCTTGGCCGTGCTGTAGTGGTTGATCTTACACGGCGAATCATCCATCATCACGTAGCTGCCTTCCTGGAGATCACGAACCTGCTTCTGCTCTCGTGGCATGCCCCGATGTTTTCGAGGAGCCAGTATAAACGGTTTGGAACGCGCCGGTGGGGTCGATCAGCACCCTTTTTTTCCCGCTCGGCGATCCTGTGGTATGTCCCCTGCCGACAGCTTCGATCCGGCCCCTGATGCCGACACGATCCCCTCGGCGGTCGACGACGCGCTCGATGCGGCCGCCGCGGCGATTGCACAGGGCAAGGCGGTTGTCTACCCGACTGAAACCGTCTACGGACTGGGAGCCAACGCAACCGATGCCGACGCAGTCAGGCAGGTTTTCGAGATCAAGGGCCGGCCCCGCTCGAAGCCGCTGTCGGTTGGCTTTGCCGACCGCGAGATGCTTGCTGCATCCCTCACGCTGACCGACCGCGAGGCGGCGTTCTGCGACCGCTTTCTCCCGGGGCCGGTGACCGTCCTTGTCGACCGTGATGGCGTGTTTCCCGATATCCTGGTCGACGGCGGCGACATCGTCGGGATTCGCATCCCAGACCACGCTGTCGCCCGCGAGCTAGCCCGCCGTTCCGGCCCGATCACCGCCACCAGCGCGAACGAAAGCGGCACGCCGAGCGTCCGCCGCGTCGACGCGCTTGCGGCGTCGATCACCGACGCGGTCGGTGCTGTCGTCGACACCGGCGAGACGCCGGGCGGCGAAAGCACCGTTGTCAACGTTGCCACCGCCGAGATCCATCGTCGCGGCCCGTTGGCCGATGAGATCGAAGCGTGGCTCGCCGAGCACTGAATCGGTCACAACCCGAGCAGTGATTTTAGCGACCGCGTTGACACCCCACACTCTGTCCGGTACTCACAGGACTCACATCTGTCGTCGTTGACGCGCGGCGGCGGCCCATCCATCGCCCGCACCGTTCGCAACACCCGCCGGTAGGTGGCTGTGCGCCGCGTTGTCAGCGGCACCGCCCGAACGACGCCGACGGCCGGATACTCGACGAGCGTTCGGGGAATCTCCCGTTCTCGCTCCCAGGCCAGAGCTTTGGCGGCGGCGACCGCCCGCACCGTCTGGGGTTTCCAGACGCCCTCATCCGGCGGTTCCCCCGGCGAGATCAGCGTCGGCGTCGGTGGATCACCGGCGAGAATCTTGTGGAGTATTCCGGCACAGTCCTTCCCTTCAACGTAGTAGTCGGTCTCGGCAGGTTCACAGAGCCCCTCCCATACTGGTCGCGTCGACAGCGAATCGAGGGCTTCGCGGTAGCCCGCCGGCGATCGCTCGATCGGCAACGCCGCCAGTGTTTCGTCGTCGGCCGTGCGGAGCTCGCGGTAGCGAGCGGCGAGCTGTTGGATCTCCGCGACCGACGCTGGCGGCTCTTCCTCGTCGTGTTTGCGGGCGTAGTAGAGCTGGCGGGGACAGTATGCCGCCCGGCTCAGTTCGCTGAACGTCGGCACGGCTCCGGGTGGTCGCGGCTTGGTATTTGAATCCTCGGAGAACGATCGGCCCGTTTGAGCAGCCGTCGCGGCTCAGAACGACACGTCGGTTTCCATATCCTCGGTCGCCTCCTGCAGCCCGTCCTCGTGGGCGTCGGCGGCGAGGCGATTCGTGAGATCGGCGTCGGTCAGGAGTTCGGCGAACTCGTCGCGGAACCGGTCGTTGGCCCGCGTCGATCGCCGGTCGGCCGCGGCAACCTCGCTGTACCGGCGGGCGGTTTCGACCGACACGTCGAGCTCCGCTGCTCGCGCTTCGAGCGACGCATCCTCCGCCAGCAGTTGGCGCAGTCGGTCGAACTCGAAGGGCGCGTCACGCTCGGCCTCCCGCACCAGATGGAGGTCGAGTCGGGCCTGTCGCACGGTCGCCGGCTCACAGTCCAGCGTCGCCGCGATCGTCTCGTCGTCCTCACCGTTGTGGAAGCCACGTAACACCGTGATCAGGTCATCGATCTCCAACGCTGTCTCGAAGTCATACTGCTCGGCCATCCGTTCGATGAGCGTCCGCAGTCGATCGCTGACATCCTCCTGCTGGTCGGTCAGCGAGCCCGGCGACTCCGATTGGGTTTCGGTGACGGTATCCGAGTCGGTCGTCTCCATGAAGATGTCCCGGAGTTCCGCCGTCTTCTCGTCCATGGATCGGATGCCAACGGATACGTGTATAAAAACCTGTCTTTGTGGTGTGTTCTCGTGTCGTTCGGGATCGGGCGTCGAGTACGCCTGTTCCGTAAACCAACAGATTAAATCAGGTTGACGACGCCGGGTGGGATATGGCACGCGAAGAGACCGCGTCGATCGACCTCGTCGATGCCGACACCGTCAGACAGCTGAGCGCGGCCGTCATGCTCGCCGCGCTGACCGCGGTACTTGCACAGTTCTCGATCGATCTTCCCGGCGGCGTCCCCTTCTCCTTCCAGCCGTTTGGGATCTTCTTTGCCGGGCTCCTGTTGGGCCCGCTGTGGGGTGGGTTTTCGATCAGCCTGTACGTCCTCGTCGGGTTGGCCGGCGCGCCGGTGTACTCGAATGCGGCTGCCGGCCTTGGCTACGTGTTCGGCCCGACCGGCGGATTTCTCGTCGGCTTTGCGGTCGCCGCTGTTGTCATCGGTGCTGTCGCCCACCGCTCGCTGACGCCGACTCCGATTGACACGCTCTCGGTGGTTCCAACAGCGGCCGCGTTGCTGGCCGGCCTCGTCGCCATCTACCTGATCGGCCTGCCGTGGCTTGCGACCGTCAACGGGTGGACACTCACGCGGGCGGCGTCGTTCATGGCGCTGTTCGCTGCCGGTGATCTGCTCAAAGCGGCGATCACGACCGGGATCGTTGCCGGCGGGACGGAACTCCTGGCTGACCGACGATGATCACCGTTGAGGAGTTGACACACTCCTTCGGCGAGACGACCGCCGTCGACGACGTGTCGCTAACGATCGATGACGGCGAATGGGTCGTTCTTGCCGGCCCGAACGGCAGCGGCAAGACGACACTCGTCCGGCATTTCAACGCCCTGCTCGAACCCGACGACGGCGAGGTTCGTGTCAACGGAACACCTGCGGCCGACCAGCCGGTTGCTGCCCGCACCAGCGTCGGAATGGTGTTTCAGTCGCCGCGGGAGGGGTTTGTCGGCGCGACCGTCGGTGCCGACGTGGCTTTCGGCCCCGAAAACCTTGGACTCGATCACGACGAGATCGACCGCCGCGTTGACGACGCGCTCGCGGCGGTGAATCTGGACGGTCGCCGCGACGAGCGCATCGATTCCTTATCGGGTGGCGAACAGGCCCGGGTCGCTATCGCCGCCGCGGTGGCAATGGAGCCGGATCATCTCGTGCTCGATGAGCCGTTTACCGGCCTCGACTGGCCGTCCCAGCAGTCGGTGCTGGCGCATCTTGACGACCGGTACGCGGCGGGCATGAGCATCATTGTCGTCAGCCACGAGCTTCGTGATCTCCTCGACCGCGCTGATCGCGTTGTTGGGCTCCATGGGGGCTCGGTTCGCTTCGACCTCCCGCCGGACGCGGCCCGAGATCGACTTCCAGAGATTGACGTGCGACCACTGAGATGAACGATGCTCACCTACACGCCCGGCTCAACGCTCGTCCATCGGCTTGATCCACGGACGAAGCTGGCCGTTCAGTTTGCCTTCGCGCTCGTGGCGTTCACAGCGTCGACCGCGCCACACCTGCTCGGGTTGTTCGTCGTCGGACTCGGCTCTCTCCGGCTTGCCCAGCTGTCGGTTCGGGTTGTGCTGCGGGCCTACTGGGTCGTGCTCCTTGTTCTGGCACTTGGGCCGGTGCTTGCTGCGGTGACACTCGGCCCGCCGTGGCTTCGGCTCGATCCCGCGCTCGTCTCGTTGCGTTCGGTCGCGCGGATCGTCCCGATCCTGTTTGTGAGCGCGGCCTACATCCATACCACGCCGATTCGTGCGACGCGGGCGGCGATCCAGCGGACGATCCCTGGACGGCCGGGGCAACTGCTCGGTGTTGGTGTCGCGCTCACGTTCCGCTATGTGCCGGTGTTGCGAGCGGATCTCCGATCGGTTCGGGATGCGATTCGGGCGCGCAACGGCGACACCCGATCGCTGTGGGAACGCAGCCAGCGACTCACGGTGCTGCTGGTCGATCGCGCGCTTCGCCGCTCCGATCAGCTGGCTGTCGCTCTCCAGGCGCGCTGTTTCGCGTGGAATCCGACGCTGCCACGACTCCAGTTCAGCCGACTCGATGTGCCGGCATGGCTCCTGTCGGTCGGCTTCGTCGCGGTTGCTGTTGTCGATCTGCTCGGCCTTTAGCCTCAAAAACAGGAGATAGGGATCGATCGACTACTTCCGGCTGCCATCGACATCGATCGCATCCACCGGACAGATATCAACACAGAGCATACAGTCGATACACTGGGATTCGCGTGTCGGTTCGACTTTCTCGTCGCTTTTCGGGTGTCCGGGGGTATCAACCCAGGTGAACACGTCGACCGGGCAGTTTTCGAGACACGCGCCGTCGGCGATACAGATATCGTAGTCGACGGCGACGTGAGTGCCGTGGATCCCCAACTGCTCGGGCTCGTCGACTGGGCCCCAGACGGTCACCCCGTTTTCCTCGCCGACGCGCTCGCGGTTCTGGTCAAAGTTCGGATCGATCGCCATTGTGCCTATTCGGGGCTGTCGGCTACTTAAGCCCGCCGTCAGGCTGTGGCCTCGGCGCGGTTCTTCTCGGCGGTGACCGCACGAACATACTGCGTAAAGTTCTCGAAGAGCCCCTTGGCCTCGCAGGCCGCCTCGTAGTTGTCGGAGGTAATCGACTCCAAGACGGCGTCGACCTGGGCGTCGCCGACCCGCTCGCGTTTGTCCTCGGCGATCTCGCGGGCGGTCTGCATGTCGTACTCGGGGTGGAACTGGACGCCCCACGCGTGGCCCTTTCGGAAGGCATGGACGCCGTGATCGTTGCGGGCCAGCAGCTCCGCCCCCGGTGGGAGGTCGACCACCGTGTCGCCGTGGCTCGTGAAGACGGTGAACCGCTCGTCGATCCCCGCAAACAGTTCGTCGTCGCCGACGCGTTCGATCTCGTTGTACCCCAACTCGAAGTCGTCCATGCCGGCGACCCGCCCGCCCAACGCTTCCGCGAGTGCCTGGTGGCCGTAACAGACGCCAAGTGCCGGGAGGCCATCGTCGACGGCCGTCGCAATGAACTCGATCAGCGGGTCGATCCATGTCTCATCCCAGTACACTGAGGCCCGTGAGCCGGTGATGACGATCGCGTCGTAGCCGGCTGTCGAGGCCGGAAGGTCGCCGTTGGCGGCGTCGAACTCGACGAGGTCGGCGTCGAGCTCTCGACGGAAGTTTCGGATGTTGTTGTCGTCGTTGTTCGCTGCCTCCAGCAGCGCGATCCGCGGTCGTCGCATTGCCAGCCTCTCGGTCGTCCGGCGGCAAGTGCCTTGCGTCGCCCGCGAGGGCTGCCGCTCCCTCGGAGCCAGCCAGTGTCGCTCAATCACGTGCATTCGCCGACGGGAATCCGTGAACAGCCAAAATTACCGATCGTCGACTGACTCGATAAACCCAAGCAGGAAATCGTTGAGCGCGGCCGACCGCTCGATCGTCACGAGATGACTCGCCTCCGGATACGATGTGAACTCTCCGTTTGGCAACTCCTCGGCCAGCTGCCGGCTCGCCTCGGGGTCGACAACCGGATCCTCCCCGCCGGCAACGACCCGAACCGGGAGCGTCAGCTCATACAGCGGTTCGGGATCGAATCCGTCCAGTGCGGCCAGTTGGGCCTCTCGGGCGGCCGGCGTCGCGTCTTCCTCGCGTCGCCACTCGATGATCTGCTCGATCGGTGCCTCCTCGCGCTCACAAAACGTCGCCGACAGCAGGCTCGTCGTCGACGCCCGCAGGCCAACCTCGTCGCTCGGATCGGCACTGAGTGGCTCGGGATCGAACGCTTCCTCGCTCGGTGGCGTTCCGATCAACGTGAGGCTTTCCGCGCGGTTCGTCCGCCGGGCGGCCGCTACCGCGACCGCGCCGCCCAGCCCACAGCCGACGAGATGAGCTGTTCGGATGTTGCAGTCGGCCAAGACGGCTTCGAGATCGCCCACGAGATCGGCCATCGCGTAGGGGCCAGCGGGGGCGTCCGAGCGGCCCGCGCCGCGGGTGTCGATGACGACGACCCGGCAGGGGCCGGCGAGCGCGCCGTACTGCCAGCTCCACCCCCAGGCGCTGAAGCCGAGATCGCCGAGGAAGACAACGGCTGGCGCGTCGGGGTTCTCGCCAGCCTGTGTGTAGTGGATCGCACCGTCGTCGCCCTCGGCGCATGGCATACCCTGGGGCTGGTCGGCCAGCTACGAAAAGGGCGCGACTCCCGAGTTGGGCGTGTGACTCCCCGGCACTGATCGGCTGTGAGCGAACGTTTAATCCGCGTCTGTCGCCTACCAGCTGACAGCAATGGATCCGTTTGCGGTGCTCGGTGTTGACCGCGATGCTGACGACGAGACAATCAAGCGGGCCTACCGCCGTCGGGCAAAGGAAACCCACCCCGACCGTGGCGGCAACGATGCTGAGTTCAAACGGGTCAAAGACGCCTACGAGGCGATCCAAGCAGGCGAGGTCGATGACGACACCGAGGCATTTGTTGACGATCTCGGCGCGGAGACTGTCGATCAAGAGCCACAGCCCGAGCCGGAGCCTGATACCGAGGTCACCTATCTCAACTACGCGGTACTCGCCGACCACGGCTGGTCGCTCGATGACGACGACCTCTTCGAGAAGGCCGCGGCTGCCGATCTCGACGAAGTCGATTACGGCCACTTCACCGTCGACGACGAGCAGAGTTTGCTTGACGCCGCCGAGGCCAGCGGTCACGCCTGGCCGTTTGCTTGCCGCGGTGGGGCGTGTGCGAACTGCGCGGTCGCTGTTACTGATGGCGAACTCTCACAGCTCGTCGATCATATTCTGCCCGATGAACTCACCGATGAGGGGATCCGGCTCTCCTGTAACGGCAAACCTGAAAGCGACTCCTTGGAGGTCGTCTACAACCTCGAAAAGCGGGATGATCTCGCCGATCTCAAACTCCCGGCTGATCGGTTCAACAAGGCCCGCGCCGACGATTAAATTAGCTTCTTGCTGCGTTGGTGAGGCTTCCTGAGCTGTCAGCTGATCAGACGGCCTTGTAGGTGTTTGTCCACCGTGCCAGTAGGAGTGCTGTTGCAGGCAGGAACACGAACGCGGTTACAAGCGCGAACGTCATTGCGAGGGCAACGGCGATCCCGAAGTTGGCGAGTACCGGGAACTGTGAGATGCCGAGCGCGCCGAAGCCAAACAGCGTGGTCGCCCCGGAGCCGACAACCGGCCGTGATTTCTGCACCATCGCCTCCCACATCGCCTCTGCCGGGGTGGAATCATGGACGTATAGCTCCTCCTTGAACCGTTGGTGAACGTGGATCCCGTATGTGATCCCGGCTCCCAGCGCGATCGACCCTGTCGCCACGGTCAAGGGGTTCCATGGGATGCCAAGCCCATACATTGCCATCGAGATCAACATCACCGCACTGACCGCGACGCTCACAATGAGCAACACCGCCTCACGAGCCGACCGGAGTGCCATCATCAGAAACAGCGTTGCCATCCCGAAGCTCAACACCGTCATCGGGTCGCGCCCGGAGGTGACGTTTTCGATGACGTTTCGGTTGACAACCGGTTTCCCGGTTACGGCTGTCCGTTCGGTTGAGAGATGGCGATCCGCGATCGCCTCCGTATCGTCGATCAGATGCCGAACCTCCTTGCCCTCGATATCAGCGACGAACAACTGAATCAAAACCCGGTTCGGCGTCGCTGCCCGCGAGCCGATCGGCATCAGCTCTGATTCGGCCTGTCTATCGACGATCGTTTCCAGGGTCTCACGATCACGTGGAATACCCCCGTGTGTCATCTCGACGGCCGTGACGGGGCTCATCGCGGCGTTGACATCCTCATGGTCTTCGATCGCGGACTCAAACTCTGCGGCCCGTTTGAACGTTGTTGGTGAGTAGGTGTCCTGTCCCTCGACAACGAGATACATGACGTTCGGGCTTTCAGCGGTCTCTTCGAGGGAGGTCAGATCATCACGCTCCTCGATATCCGGCCAGTAGTCAAGCATCTCCTGGGTCGTTGAAACATCGTGATACACTGTTGCCCCACCGCCGATCGACGCAACCAATAGCAACACCACGAGCACCGGTGAGGCGGCGATCCCGTCGGCGAGATAGCCCACAACCCGCTCAAACAGCGGCTGCTCGGCGGTGGACTGCGATCCGCCGTCAGTCGCTGTCGATGCTCTGTCGCTCGGCGGGTCTGTCGCCTGCCGTTCAGCCGGATACTCGTCGGTATCAAAGTGGACAAGCAAAGCGATAAGCAGTGTCAACGAAAGCCCCGTCGCCGCAATGACACCGAACGCCGCAGTCGCGCCCAACTGTCGGGTTGGTGGCACCGCAGAGACAAGCAACGCGCCGAGCCCGATCGAGGTTGTTGCCATGGCCAACAGCAGCGTGTTGCCTGTTACTCGCGCGGCGGCAGCAGCGGCCTCAACAGGTTGGCGCCCGGCCTCTCGTTCCTCGATATACCGCGTCTGCAACTGGAGACTGAAGTCGATCCCAAGCCCCAGTGCGATCGGCAACACACCGAGCATGATCGCATTGAAGTTGAAGCCGACAACTCCCATCATGCCCAACATATACACAAGTGCAACAAGGGCCGTTCCAACCGGCAGGAATACCTTCCAGGTATGTCGCAACCGACCGCGCATCACGAGGAAGACGACGGTAAAGATAATCGCAAAGGCGACCGCAAACAGTTGGATCATCTCCGGCAACATCAGCCCGAACGCCGCGTTCTCGAAGACCGGCGCGCCGGTGACAGTGACATCCACGTGTGGCGGAATCTGCACATCGTCCGTCTTATCGTTCACCGTGTCGGTGAGGAATCCCGCTGCTGTCCCCGGAAGGAAGCCGAAATACTGATCATTTGCGTCAGGGACATCAGCCTCACCGTACGTCGCAACCAACAGTGCCGTTTCATCATCGGGGTTGACGTTGTTGACCAACGCTTCGGCACTCGTCCCCATCGATTCGACGCGGTCGATTGATCGCCGAACCCCCGTTTTTGTGTTTGGAATGGTGCCGCCATTCCCCCGTCGCACTACATCTGCGAGACTGGTAACGCTAGAGAACTTTTCGGAGTCGGCATAGCTCTGATCGAGTCGATCGATCGTGCGTATTGTCTCCGGACTGTACAGATGATTCGTTTCGACCATGACAAAGACGTTGTTGCCAACGTCGAAGCTGTCATCGGCTTTCACCTCCTGCCAGTTTTGATTCGTCTGTGAGTCGTCATCGATGTACAGCTCCATACCTAGGCTCATCTGGACGGATGCCCCGGCCACAACGAGCGACAGCAGTGCGACGACAGCAACAGCACTAAACACTGTTCGGCGGTTCGTTGCGGAAAACCGGCCGAGTCGTTCGAGCCCGTCACGAAGTGGCTGCGATGGATCGCTCATAGATTACCGATAGCGTATGGCTGGTGGTGAGTCACTAGTATCGACTATTTCGACAGCGTGGGACACAGTGGTTAGCTCCATGGGAGGATCTCCGGTCGCTGCCGGGCGTACACTGCCGCGCCGTATACCGCTGTGGCTGCAGCCAGTAGGACGACGATGACGAGCGGTGAAATCGATCCAAGCTGCATCCCATCATCCGTTTCGACATCGACCGGAAGCTGATAGGTCTCTGACATCCGCGAGATGCCGCGTTCGTCCTCGTAGCTGAAGTCGAGGTCTGCGGCGTACGTTTTCGGGTTGGCATCGGTCGTTGCGGACAGCCCAAACGTTACCGTCGCAGATTCACCGGGGTCGAGTGACGCGATATAGCCATCGTCATCATCGCTATCGAGCGGGGCACTCGTGCCCAAACTCGCTTGGATATCGCTGAGTCGCTGGTCGCGGTTGTTGGTTACGGTGACCGCTACCAGCCGAGCGGAACCGACCGCGACTGTGGAATCTTCGACAGCGACGTTGAAATCGTTACGCTGTGGGCCAACCCTGGCTCCGACTGAGAGATCCTCATCTCGGCCATCGATCCCCTGTTCGTCAGTATACGTGGCATGCCCGTTGAGGTTGTATAATCTCGCTGGAGCACCCGATCCAACCCTGACCTCGTAGGTAACCTCTGTCGTCTCACCCGGTTTGAGTGAATCGATGCGTGAAACAGCACCTGTCCCACTACCAAATCTAATTTCTGGGCTCTGTGAAGAGAGTGACACGGCGATATCCTCCGCAGCTTTACCCCCGGTATTCTCCACAGTTACCGGGAAGAGACTTGTCTCGTCGGCTCGCAACTGCGTATCATCGGCCCGCGTTAGTTCAAACTGTGGGTCGTCGCTGATTTCAAAGGTGATCGTTTCAGTCCGTGTCTCAGTCGCCTCCTGTTCGGTGATATCTCCCATCGTACTCGTGTAGGAGAATTTGATATCAACCGTGGCCTCATACCGTCCTGGTTCGGCGTTTTCAGGCACATCAATCTTAAATTGTGCCGACCTAGGCTTGTTTTCACTTACCGATCCGATGGAGTGCTCCGGCGTTTCAACTGTCACTGGTGTGCCGCCAGCATCAAGTTCGACAACAACATTTCTGGCCATCGTGACCCGATCACGCCTCGTCGGTGCACCAGTATTCACCTGTGCGTCGTTTACAATCTGCACCGAGAGTGTTGTTGTTGTTCCAGGCTCCACCGTTGGTTCCGGTACATATGCCGTTGGATCTGGGTCACCGCTTGGGACAAACGCTGCTCCGATACCAGCGGTACTTCCGATGATAAGCAGTATTGATAGTGTCGTGATTGCAACAATTCGGCCGACTCGTGATCGGTTGTGGTCGTCCATAGTATAGGGACTTAGATACAATACTAACTACACGGTATTAAATCTGCTGCACTGCGTAATCGAAGAGACCATATGCGCTCTATGGACACATTAACCGTTTGAGCACGCGAGAATACCCTCTGAAATAGCTCATAACTCACATCGAACAAATACAACTCGTGCTCTTCACTCCTGTCGCGGACAGATAGTATTGTTCAAAGCAAAAAATATCGCTGCCGCCTACTAGTCAACGTGGTCGCTTTGAGGCCGACTGGACGGTGAGCGTTGCCAAGGCAGCATGCCGTCTTCTACAGCATCCGACTGCATCTTGGATCACTGTGTCAGTTCAAATCTATGACACACTCAAGCGTTCAGCACGCCGCGCAGGATTTCCGGCGCGTCGTCGAGTGCGTCGTCGAGCGCGTCGACATCCGGGCCGCCACCCTGGGCGAAATCCGGCGGGCCGCCACCGCCGCCGCCGACGCGGCCCGCGAGTTCACCGACGACCTCACCGGCGTTGATCCCGGCGTCGTCGGGGACGCCGACGACAAACTGCGCGCTGTCGCCCGCGCCGCTGCCGAGGACGGCGACCGACCCCTCCTCGACGAGGGCGTTGGCGGTCGCCCGGAGCTCATCGATATCGCTGTCGAGTCGCTGGACGACCACGGACTGGCCGTCGATCTTGACTTCCTCAGCCCCGGCGGTCGCCCTCACCTCCGCGAGTTCGTCTTTGAGTCGGTCGAGTTCCTTGCCGCGTTCTTTCCACTCGGTGAAGAACCGCTCGGCAGTATCGGGGACATCCTCGGGGTTGACATCGAGTACGTCGGCCGCCTCGTAGAGGGCGTCCTCCGTTGCCTGGGTTGCTTCGATGGCAGCCTCGCCGGCGGCGAAGGTGATCCGCTCGATCCCGTCCTGTACCGGCTCCGTCGAGAGAATCTTGATCGCGCCGATCTCGCCGGTGCGGCTGACGTGGGTGCCACCGCAGGCCTGGACGTCGTCGCCGACGTGGATGAGTCGGATGTTGGTTCCCGGCGGGATCCCGCCCTGATAGAGATCGAAGCCGTACTCGGCTTCGGCATCGTTGCGGTGGGGCCACTCCTGGCTGACCGAGTGGTTGGCCCGCACCATCTCGTTGGCGACGCGTTCGATCTCTGTGATCTCCTCGCGGCTCAATCGATCGTAGTGTCGCACATCGATGCGGGCGGAGTCGGTGCGTTTCTGGGCTCCGGCCTGCCGGATGTGGTCGCCGACGACCTGCCGGGTGGCGTGGCCGATGATGTGGGTCGCGGTGTGGTGGGCCATGAGCTGCCGGCGGCGGTCGGCGTCGATCTGTCCGCGGACGAACTCGCCTTTGCCGGGATCACTGTCGGTGCGGTGGAGCACCACGTCGTCGACGAGCTGGACATCGGTGACCTCGGCGACCGTCTCATCGCTGGCAAGCGTCCCGTGGTCGGCGGGCTGGCCACCACCTTCGGGGTAGAACATCGTCTGATCGAGGACGACATCGTACCCATCCTCGGCCTCAAAGACGTCGATGACGACGGCCTCGAACTCGGTGCGCTCCTGATTGTCGTAGTAGAGCTTCTCTGTCTCGGGAAGGTCGGCAAACCGCTCGTCGCGGTCGGCGTCGCCGCCATCGTCGCCGGCGTCGTCGTGGCGGGCGGCCACCAGCGAGTAGAAGTCGTCGGGTACCTCGACGGTGGCGTCGGTGTCGTCGGCGATCTCGGCGACCATATCCGGTTGAATCCCGTGGGAGTCGTACAGTTCAAGCAGCTGCTCGGTCGGGATCGGCTCGTCGCTGTCGGCGTACTCGGCGGCCAGCTGTTCGACCTTGCGGCCGCCGCGTTCCAGGGTGTCGCGGTATTTCGCCTCTTCGGTGCGGACGATCTCTCGGATCGTATCCCGATTTTCATACCCCAGTCGCTCGGCTTGCATGTCGACAAGCTCGTCGAGCGGTGCGTCGATCCCGACGTTGTCGACGAGCCGTTTGGTGCGGCGGAGCACCATCCGCGCGAGGTAGCCGGTGCCGACGTTTGAGGGGACGATCTCGTCGCCGAACATGTAGGCGAGGGCCCGGCAGTGGTCGGCGATGGCGTAGATATCCTCCAGTGGCTCCATCAGCGCGGTGAGGTGGTCGACATCGACATCGAGGCGGTCGGCGATCTCCCGGCGGGCGGTCGCCATATCCTCGGCCTCGTCGATATCCATCCGGCCGGCGAGTTTGGCGGTGCGGTGGATCAGTTCGGCTTCGTCGTCCGTGTGGTCGATCCCGGCGTGTTCCTTGAGCACTGAGATCATCTCGGGGTAGACCGCCTCGTAGACGGTTGGCGTCCCCTGGCTCATCCATGTCCAGCGTTCGAGCCCGTAGCCGGTGTCGACAACGTAGGTGTCCATGAAGGAGTAGGTGTTGCCGTCCTTCATCTCGTAGTTGCCGTCGGGATCCTGCTCCATACACATGAAGACCAGCGTCGCCAGCTCCGCGCCCTTGTAGATGACCTCGATGGCCGGGCCGGCGTTGCCGCCGCCGACCCACGGATCCTCGATGTAGGTGATCTCCTCAAGGTCGGCCCCCAATGATTCGAAGAGGCCGTCACAGAATTCGACGGTTTCGTCCTTCCAGTAGACCTCGCCCTCGTAGGCATACTCCTCGTCGGCGTCCTCCCGGACGTTGAACGCGTGGTTGCCCATCATCTCGAAGGCCATCGTGTGTCGGCCCGTCTTGCCGACGTTGTCGATATCCTGCATGCGGATACAGGGCTGGCTGATACAGAGCGGGTTCGCTGGCGGCGGTGTCTGCCCGCTGGTGACCAGCGGCTGGAAGTCGTAGATCGACGCCTGCGTCAACAGCACGTCGTCGCGCCAGCGGTTGGCGGCGACCGGGTAGGGGTCGATGCGCTCGTGGCCGTTGTCCTCGAAATACGAGAGGAAGGCTTCTCGCATTGCTTCGAGGCTGTGTGGCTCCGCGAAGCTTTCCTCGCCGATGAATCGGTAATCCTCACACGGTGGCTCCCCGCAGCGCTCTCGATCGTGGTCGCGTGTCCAGAAGTGCGCCCCACAGGAGGGACACTCCTTTCGGACGAAATCCTCCGCCGCAAAATAATCGAGACGGTACTCCGCTTCGAGATCACTCATTACGCCTGTGTTGGCCTACGATTCGCTAAAAGCATTCCGACGACAGTCGATACGCCCTCTACGATTCAGTATCTTGTTGATATGTTTCGATAGAAAGACCATCGATTCGTTCGAAATGACTGACGTTCTCGGTCAGGACGGGCTCTTCGTGAATCAGTGCTGTCGCGCCGATGATCGTATCGCTCATTCCGATCTCTTCACCGTTTGTCGATAGTCGTCCATCGATTCGTCCTGCTTTTTTCATCACAGCGTCGTCAGCACTGTAGATTGGTTTTGACTCCAACACATCTTCTACGTGTGCAAGCCGCTCGCTCGGATTGTTCACTCGTTCGAGACTATGATAGAGTTCAAACACAGTCACCGCTGACACGTTGAGATCGACGTGTCGTGATTCTAATTCGGCGACTTTTTCGATGGCTCGGGTATCACCCTGGAGGATACGGATGATGATGTTCGTATCAACGATCACTGGTCGAACTGTTCGGTGAGTTGATCGAGTCGGTCACGCGTTCGATCCTCTTGATCTTCGATTGCTTCTCGCATCGCTGCCGCCTCCTCATCCGATAGAATTCCAGCCAACTCAAGCAGTGATCGCTCACCAGCAATTCGTTCGACCGTATCGGAGAACGATTCCCCGGGTTGTTTCCGGCGTTTGAGGTGCTGGTATGCCTCTTCGGTCAGCCGGACGTTTCGATACTCGGTACTTCCCATGTATACAAGTGTGTGCAGCCGCTTATTATTCCTTTCGCCGACCTTTGCAAGAGGGGATGTTTTTGCACTCGGCGACCCACACCCCCGTATGGATCCACGCATCCGCGAGCACGCCGCCACCATCGTCGACCACGCGGTCGACCTGCAGGCCGGCGACCGCGTCGTCATCCAACTCCCGCCCGAGGCCGAGGATCTCGCCGTCGCCCTCTACGAGCAGTGTGGCGACATCGGCGCGATCCCGGTGTGGCTCACCCACTCCGATCGCGCCTCCCGGGCGTACCTCCGGGCGGCCGGCGAGGAGTACGAGACGCCTGACCACCAACTTGCCTTCTACGAGGAAACGGACGCCTTCATCATCGCCCGCGGCGGCGCGAACGTCACCGAGACCAGCGACGTGCCGCCCGCAAACAACGCGGCGTTCAAACGCGCCTACAAGCCCGTCCAGGAGGAACGGCTCTCGAAACGCTGGTGTCTCACCCAGTATCCGACCAGTGGCCACGCCCAACTCGCCGGGATGAGCACCGAGGCCTACCAGGATTTCGTCTGGGACGCCGTGGGTCTCGACTGGGACGCTCAACGCGAGTTTCAGGCCCAGATGGCCGACCGGCTTGAGGACGCCAACGAGGTTCGCATCGTCGCCGGCGACGAGACCGACCTGACGCTCTCGGTCGCGGGCAACCACGCGCTCAACGACTACGGCGAGAAGAACCTCCCCGGTGGCGAAGTCTTCACTGCTCCCGTCGTCGACAGCGTTGATGGCGAGATCCACTTCGATATGCCGCTCTACCGCCAAGGACGAGAAATCCGCGACGTGCGGCTCACCTTTGAGGCCGGCGAGGTCGTCGCCCACAGCGCGGGCCGCAACGAGGAACTGCTGACCGAGATCCTCGACACCGACGACGGCGCGAACCGACTCGGCGAACTCGGGATCGGGATGAACCGCGCGATCGATCAGTTCACCTACAACATGCTGTTCGACGAAAAGATGGGCGAGACGGTGCATCTCGCGGTCGGCGCGGCCTATCCCGAGACCGTCGGCGACGACAACGAGGTTAATGAGTCGGCCGAACACGTCGACATGATCGTCGATATGAGCGAGAACGCCCGACTCGAATTCGACGGCGAGGTTGTCCAGCGAAACGGCACCTTCGTCTTCGAGGACGGCTTCGACGACGCCTGAGCTGGTGGGCTCGACCGATTTTGCTAGCGCGCTGTCGCCTCGGTTGTCACGATCCGGGTGTCGTCCTGATACAGCTCGACGGTCACCGTCGACCCCGGCTTGATCGTCGGCGAGTTTGTCCCGGCGAGCGTCAGACTGGCCGACTCGCCGACCGTCCATTCCGGATCGCTGGCACTGTTGAACGGCCCGGTTGGTCCCGGATCGAAGCCGGATGCTGAAAAGAACGGCACCGGCGGCTGATGGCGGAGCGGCTCGCCGTCGACGCTGACGACCATCCGGAGGGCCCGTACATCGAGCGGGTCGCCGTGGGTGTGGGTCAACGTCAGTGTCTCCCCGTCGACCGCGAGGCTCATCGCGGCCGTCGGCGTCGGCTCCGCGCGCTCGTAGAGGCCTGTCAACCCTCCAGCGACCACCGATGCGAGGATAACAGTTAGCCCACAGAGCACGACAACGGCGACAACGGCACTCGCGCCGCGGCTGTCATCACACCTCGCTCCTTGGCTGTCACCGTCCCTCGCGCCACAGCTGTCACCACATGCGCGGCTGCCGCCACCCATGGGGGTCGCTGGCTGTGGCTTCCGATAAAAATCCTCGCTGCCGACTACAGCACGCTATCGGCGTCCTGTGGGGTGAGTTCGACGAACGCCGCCGAGTCGTCTTCGGCCAGGATCGTGAGCGTGAACGTCCCCTGCGGCGTCAGCGTCCACACGCTACCGCCGTCACCTGTTGTCCCGACAGAGACACTTTCCTGGCCGTTCTGTCCGACCGACACATCGGCGGCGACCGGTTGGCCGGTGTCGGCGTCGACGACGCGCACATCCAGCGGGCCGCCGACGTAGGTGCGGTCGACGGTCACGGCCAACCCATCCTGTCGTTTCGTCGTTCGTGTTACGGGAACGATCTCGTCCAACGTGATCTGCTGGTGTTCGACGAAGCGTTGCTCGGTCGTCCCGTCGATAAACGTCCGCAGCGAGCCCTCATCGATCTCGATCGAGACGAGCGATAGCGAGCCCGGCCCGCCGATGCTCCAGGTGCCGCTGCCGCGTTGCTCCCAGAACCACGGATACTGCTCGGCGACGATCTCCTCGGCGGTCGCCGCGGTGATCTGAGCGCCGGTCGCGCGATTGTCAAACCGGTAGGCCTCTCGGAGGTACGCTCCATCCTCGATGGCTGTGAGCTCAAAGTTCTCCGCGCCGGCCTGAATCGACACCCGGCCGGCCGGGCGCTCGCCGCGGATCACGGCCGCAGCGTAGGAACGAACCGGCCCATCGAGCATCCGGAGCTCGTAGTCGATGGCGGTGAGTCGATCGCTCAGTTCGCGTTGGCTGTCGTCGCTGGCGGTTTCGATCCGGGCGTCGATCACGTCGGCCCGCTCTCGCAGCCGGTCGGCAGTTTGGCCGATCACCACCAACTCTTCGAGGAGGGCCTTCGGCTCACGGTCGCCGGCGGCGAAGGCGTCGATGGCGGCGGCCTCGCGTTGGCGAAGCCGCTCAGTCGTCGCTGCTATGGCGTCGACGTTGGCGGCGAGACGGTCGTTGTCAACCGTGTCGGTTGAGAGGTTTTGTTCGATCGCCCCGGTCGCAAGCTGATCGGTTGCGGCGGCGGTCTCAAAGCCGGCGGCCGGGCCGATGTCGACGTGGTGTCGGCGCAGGCTACTCCGGTCGATTGTGTTCGCTCCGAGCGGCAACACGTTTCGTGGGGTCGCGTTGGCCGTCTCAGTCGTGCGGTCGCCGGCGGTCGTAGCCTGTAGCGGACTGGTCGTGGCTTGTAGCGGTGTTGGTGCGGTCGCACTAGCAGCGGGGGTAGTGTCGCTATCGGCTGCCGCCACACCGGTGGTGTCGCTGTCGACGGGTACCACCACGGCGGCACCGACCGTCGCCGTTACCAACAGCGCGGCGAGCAACAGCGGGAGGGCTCTCATTCATCGGCACTCTCTGCCGGATCGACAAAAATCCATCTACAGGCGACAGATCTCGCTGTGCTCCTGTCACGGCGTCGGCGTGATAGAAAGCGTTTTCCGCGGCGACTGTGAGGCTCCGGTAATGCGGTTTGTTGTCCTCGGGGTGGTTTTCCTCGTTTGCCTCGCTGTCGCCCCTCCAGCCGCCGCGGCCGCTGTGCCGCCCGACGCCGGGGCGGCCGCGTCGCCGACATCGATCGACACAGCGGTCGCCCCCACCGCAACCGCGCCGATCGCTCAGACGACCTCGGATGGTGCCGCGTTGGCTGCCGAGGGGGTTTCCGAGCCGACGACGACGATGGAGGTGGCCCTCCAGCCGGATCGGAGTGCCGACTGGACGGTGACAGTCGCCTATGATCTCCGAACCGACGACCAGCAGACTGCCTTCGACGAGCTTGCGGCCGCCTACCGCGACGGCGAGGCTGATTTTGGCCCGACCGCCGCGCTGTATGAGAATCTCGCCACCCGCGCCAGCGCGGCCACCGACCGGGAGATGACCGTCGAGAACCCGAGCTACGACGCGGTTCGCCGCGGGACGACCGGTCGGCTTGAGCTGACGTTCACGTGGACAAACTTCCTCGCCGACGCGGGCGACGAACAGCTCGTGTTCAACGATGCACTGAGCACCCCAAGCGGCACGTGGCTGTCGACCCTTGAGGATGGCCAGGTGCTGCGTATCACCACGCCCCGCGGCTACGCGATCACGAGCGCGAACGTTCCGTTCGCCGACAACACCGTCGAGATCGAGGGGCCGCGAAGGTTTAGCGCCGACGACCACATCCGGATCACCTTCGAGGAGTCGGTGTTGGGTGCCGGCTCGCTTCGGTTCGTTGGGATCGCGGTGATCCTCGCCGCGCTGATCATCGGCGTCGCCGTTCTGTTGCGCCGCAACGACAGTATCGCCGTCCGCGAGCGTGTCCTGCCGGGTGACGGTGACGACGACCCCGCGGCGGCCGCGCCGACCGAGGAACCAACTGAGCCCGACCCACCCGAGGAAGATCTCTCGTTGTTGGCCGACGACGAGCGGGTCGAACGCCTGCTTGAGCGCAACGGCGGGCGGATGCGGCAGGCCGCCATCGTCGAGGAGACAAACTGGTCGGATGCAAAGGTCTCACAGCTGCTGTCGTCGATGGCCGACGAGGATCGCGTCTCGAAGCTCCGGATCGGCCGGGAGAACCTGATCACGCTGCCGGGTGTCGATGCCACCGGCGACAACGATCAATCAGGTGACGACGAGCAGGCAGATGACGACGAGCAGTCTGACGATGCTGCCAGCGACACGTCGGCCCCTGACGACAGCGACCCACCGTCGTAGCTCCGACCGGTATCCTTCCGTCACCTACTTTGCCGCAGGTCGACTACCCAACCTATGGAGTATCTGGAGCGTCGGGTTGGGCTGGTCAACGACCGGCTGGAGGCGGTCATCGACGCCGCAGATCCCGACGCCCTGTCCGACCAACTCGGTCATGTCGTCCTCGCCGGCGGCAAGCGGGTGCGGCCGGCGGTGACGATCCTTTCCTGTGAGGCTGTCGGCGGCGACCGCGAGCAGGCGATTGATTTCGCGGCCGGCATCGAGCTTGTCCACAACGCCTCCTTGGTCATCGACGACATCATCGACCGCTCGGATACCCGCCGGGGGACGCCGAGTGCGTGGGCGGAGTACGGCTACGGGCCGGCGATCATCGCCAGCGACGGGCTGCTCGGGGAGGCGTTCGCGCTGTTTGCCGGCAACGAGCGCGCCATGGAGATCGTCGCCGATGCGATGGTCGAACTCGGGGAAGGCGAGGCGACCGAGCTCGCGGCGCGGCCAACGACCGAGACTGAATACATGACACTCGCGCGCCGAAAGACGGGCGCGCTGTTTCGTGCCTCGGCCGAACTCGGCGCGGTCGCCGGCGGTGCCGACCCGGAAACGGTCGAGGCCTTCGGCGAGTACGCCGAACGGGTCGGGGTTGCCTTCCAGATCCGCGATGACGTGTTGGATGCGACCGCCAGCAGCGCTGCTCTCGGGAAGCCCGCCGGCCAAGACGAGACGATGGATCGCCCGTCGCTGATCCAGATCACGGAGCTGACGGCTGCGGAAGGCGATCAGCGCGCCCGCGAGCAGTCCGACCGCGCCCTGGAGGCTCTCGATGCTGTCGATCTTCCGGAGACTGATGCCGCGGCGTATCTCCGGGATCTCGCGGAGTTTGTCGTCGTCCGCGAGCGATAGCGGCGACACCGCACAATGGAAACGCTCTTTTGACTATCGCCCGCAGTGTGTGACATATGAGCAACGGCGACGACGCGACCGACGAGGCCGACACCGCGTCAACCGACGCTGACGACGTGACTGACGAGGCGTCGACCGAGTTGGCAACGACCGAGGATATCGAGGAGCGGCTCGATGCCGCCGCCGAGACGCTCGATGACGCAGCAACGGAGGCCGAGCTCGACGACGTTGCGGCGACGCTGGACGCCATCGACGACGCCATTCCGCCGGTGCCGGAGGCTGACGAGGACGACGAGGAGCCCGACGACCCTCACGAGGAAGCTCGCTCCCAGCTTGCCGATCTCCGCGATGACCTCGAATCGGCACGCGGCCCCTACGCTGACGACGTGACTGACGCTATCGAGTCGGCGACAGCCGCCATCGACGACGGCGACTGGACCGAACAGGGCGAAGGCGAGGTCGTCGACGCCGTCGCCGCGTTTGTTGACGCCGTCGCCGAGCAGGTCGACACCGACGCAGGCAAGCCTGAAACCATCGCCGACACCGACGACGCGCTTGACGCGCTGGCCGATGCCGTGTCGGGAGCCGATCTCGACCCCGATGCCGACGACGAGACGATCGCCGCGCTGATCGAGGCAACCGACACACTCGACAGTGACATTGAGGCCGCCGAGGAGTGGGCCGACCTCTCGGTGCGGGAGACACTGCAGTCGGAAGGGTACTACGACGTGCTCGGCCACACCAAAGATTTCCCCATGGAGTGGGCCGCGCTCAAGGAACACGAAAAGCGCGGCAACACGGACATGGTTCTCATGGCTCTCGACAGTCTCGATTCGGACTTCATGGAGGAACACTGTCTTGATTCGCTTGAACGCATGGGACCGGTTGCCGCGACCGACGAGGCCATCGAGACGATGCTTGCTCGCGCCGAAAAACGCGACAAACCCGCCATTCGGATTCTCGGCAAGATGGGTGCGACCGAGGCCGTCGAGACGCTGATCGAGTACGTCGACGCCGACAGCGACGCGCCGCTGCAGAAAGTCACCTTTCGCGCGCTCGGCGAGATCGGCGACGAGCGGGCTGTCCAGCCGCTGGCCGACAAGCTGCTGATGGACAACGACGTGGTTCGCCCACAGGCCGCCCGCGCGCTCGGCCTCATCGGCGACACCCGCGCGATCAAGCCGCTGTCGGAGACGCTGAAAGCCGACGACGACCCCAACGTCCGCGCCCAAGCCGCGTGGGCCCTCCGACAGATCGGCACCAAACGCGCTCTTGAGGCTGTCGTCGACCACGGGGGCGATGAGACGTTTGTTGTGCAGACCGAACTCGACAAGGCACGCGAGGAACTCGACGCCGCGGTGCCGAACGCCTAACCCGACTGCTCGGTACTGTGACTTCGCGCTGCTGGGCTCGTCCCGGAAGCTGTCAGTTATGCCGAACCGCCGCTTTTTACGCCGGAGTGCATACAACGAGTGATGGCAAACGCACTATTCGTCGTTAGCGAACACGGCTACTGGGGCGAGGAATGTATCGAACCGCTGCTCCGGCTTGATGAGGCCGGCGTCGAGGTTGACGTGGCGACCCCGACCGGCGAGCCGCCGGTCGTCGATGAGCGATCGGTCGACCCCGCGGAGGTCGGCGAGGAACTCGCCGAACGGGTACTGGAATGCGATGGCAGCGACGACCGCCTCCAGAACCCGGTGTCGATCACCACCGTCGACGCCGCCGACTACGACGCTGTCGTCTTCCCCGGCGGCCACGGGACGATGTGGGACATCAACATGGATCGCCACGCCCGCGACCTCTTGGCTGACGCCGTCGCCGGCGACGAGGGAACCGCGCTTGTTGTCTGTCACGCTGTCGGGCTGCTCGGCTTCACCCGAACCGACGACGGCGAGTATCTCGTCGACGGCCGTGATGTGACCGGGTTCCCCAACGAGTGGGAGGAGGGGATCGTCGACGACCACGACCTGATGGATGACGGCCGAAAACTCCCCTACTGGGTCGAAGATGAGGTCATCGACGCCGGCGCGAACTGGGACGCCGAACTCGATGCCGACACCAGTGTCACCATCGACGGCGATCTGATCACCGCCCGTGGCCCGGGCTCTTCCGGGGCGGCCGCCGAGACGCTTCTGGCAGCGCTTGGTGTCGAGACGACAGCCTGAGCGTCGGCACCGGCGCGCACCGACCGGTTTTCGTTATTCTGCGTCGATCTTGAAGACCGCTTCCTCGATATTTTCGCTGCGGCACTCCGGACAGCGTGAGGGATAGTTGATCGGATCATCGTAGCCGCTGAACCCACAGTTCACACACTCCGGAGGCGCGACGAGAAACTCCCGCTCCTCGGCGTAGCGCGTCGATCGGGCGACGTGTTGGATGTCGGTGTAGATCGTCGAGACCGGGGTGTCGAGCTCGTCGGCAAGTTCGCTGGCGGTTGCTGGCCCCTCGCCGAGGCGGTCGGCCAGTTGTTCACGACGCGTCGAATCGGTCATACACGGTTCCACGGCTCGCAGGAACAAAAACGCATCTCGCAGACTCAGGGCGGTAGATGTCGGTCGTAGATCGTGCTGCGGTGACCGACGGCTTCGACACGCAGGATCTCATCGTTGCGATCCCACGAGATGATGGCGCGATAGTCGCCGATACGGAGTTTGTAGTACGGAAATCCACGAAGTGATGTCAGGTGATGATCCGGCCACTCGGCTGCATCGTCGACCTTCGACAGTATTCGATCCGCGGTCTGGGTTTCCAGTCTGTCCAACTGGTCGATAGCTTTCTCGGTGTAGCTGACCTCAGTCATCGAGCCCTAATCGCTCGCGTGCCTCCGCGGCCGACACTGTTTCGCCGGTATCGACCTGCTCGCGGCTCGTTTCGAGTGCAGCCAGTGTCTCCTCGGAGAGTGCTGCCGGGTCGTTGACCCACTCACGGAGCGCGTCGCGGATCGCCTCGGATTTGCTGGCGTAACCGCGCTGTTTCCACGCCGAGTCGATCTGCTCAAGGAGCGATTCCGGCACCCGAACGTTGATCTTCGCCATTCGATCGTCGCCCTGCTCGCTCTCGGTGCTCATATGCTGTGATACAACGGTATCACATAAAAACGTTCGCTGGACTGATTTTTCCTGACTCGGTCACTCGACCAACTTCGCGTCAGTGATCCGCACGCGCCCGCTGTCGCCGTTCCACTCTGTGTCGTACTCCAACTCAATGCGCCGATTCATATGCGGGCCATTAGTGACAAAGGTCTCGAACTCGCCGCCCTCGCCGAGCAGGTGGACGCCGTACTCGTCGTTGAGTTCGCGGAGGTCGTCGATGGCGTCGGCGTCGAGCGTGCGACCGAGCCACGATTCGTCGAGGCCGTAGGCCGCGACCTGGAGGATCGTGATCTCGAAGCCAGCGTCCAGCATGTCGGCGGCCAGTTCCTCGGGATCGCGCTGCCATAAGGGGGCAAAGAGATCGATCCCGAGGCGGTCGCACATCGCCTGAATCCGATTCGTTTGAAACTCGCTTTCGATGGCTCCGGCGGTGACACCCGCGAGGTCAATGTCGTCTGTGAGGTCAGTAAGGGCCGCTTCCAGCGGTTCGAGTTCGGCATCGCCCTGTGCCGCGGAGTCGTCGGCGTCGCCGGCCGCGAGATCGCCGGGATCGACTTCGACGAGATCGATGCCGATGCTCTCGGCGGCAACGCTGGCGAGTTGTGTTTCGGGGACATGGTACATATACGAGTCCTCGGAGGGATGCACCGTCAGCAGTCGCTCGACGTGCAACCCCTCTTCGAGAGCCTGATACAGTGCCCACGAGGAGTCCTTGCCGCCAGAAAAGAGGCTCACCCACGCATCTGTCATACAGTTAGGGACGGCAGCCGGGGTAATACCGGCTTTGATCCGGCCTACAGGATGATCGACTTCTTGCGGAGCATCTGCTCGATGGCCGCATGGATGCCCTCACGGTTGATCCCGGAGGCGTCGTTGCCGCCGAAGGGGATATCACCGAGGCCGTGGGAGGGCGCGCCGTTGATCCGGACGCCGCCGGCGTCGATCCGCTTGGCGACCCGCATCGCGCGGTCGTGATCGCTCGTGAACACCGAGGCGTCGAGAGCGTATTTGTCGGCGTTGGCGAGGTCGATCGCCTCGCTTTCTTCCTCGAAGGTCGTCACCGCAGCGACGGGGCCGAACTGCTCCTTGTGGATGATTTCGGCGTCCTGTGGGACGTTGCCCAACACCGTCGGCTCGACGAACGCGCCCTCGCGCTCACCGCCCAACACGAGGTTCGCGCCGGTGTCGACGGCGTCGTCGATGAGTCCCTTGACCTCCGTGGCGTGGTCTTCGTCGATGAGCGGGCCGAAATCGGTCTCCTCCTCGAAGATGTCGCCGACGACCCACCCCTCCATCGTCAGCCGGATCCGTTTGACGATCTCGTCGTGGACGGACTCGTGGGCCAGCACCCGGGAGACGGCCGAACACCGCTGGCCGCCGAACTTAACGGAGCCGGCCGTACAGGCTCCGGCAGCGTCTTCGAGGGCTGCGTCGGGGAAGATGATCGCCGGGGCGTTGCCGCCGAGTTCCATCACGAGGTTGACCATGCCAGACTCCTTGGCGACGTGAGTGCCGGCCCCCGAGGAGCCGGTCATGGCGATGGTGTCGACACGGTCGTCGCCGGCCAGCGTGTCGCCGATCTCGCGGCTGTGGCCGGGCACGAAGTTGACCGCGCCGTCCGGGAGGTCGACCGCCGAGGTGATCACGTCCGTCAGCAGGGCCGCCGTCGTCGGCGTCTTGCTCGACGGTTTGAGGACGACGCTGTTGCCGGCAGCGAGGGCGGGGGCGATCTGGAGGGTGGTCGTCTGCAGGGGGTAGTTGTACGGCGCGATACAGAGCACGGTGCCGATGGGTTCAGGTTTGACGATCGCCGTCCACCCCTCGTGGCCCGGGGTCGAGCCCTCGCGGTACTCGCCGTACGTTTTGGCCAGATCGCGGGCCTCTGCGGCCGCAAACCGGAACCGCCGGGCCGCACTCGGTGGTGCACCACTCGCCGCGGAGATCGGTTTCCCCGCTTCGCGGACGATCCGCTCGGTGAACTCCTCGGCTCTGGCTTCGAGTTCGTCGGCGATAGCCTCCAGCCAGTCGGCGCGTTCGACCGGCGTCGTCTCCCGCATCGCGTCCTGTGCGTCTGCTGCGGCCGCGAGTGCCTCATCAGCCTGGTCGCTGCTGGCGGCAGCCACAGTTGCAACGGTGCCGCCGTCGGCAAGATCACGAACAGTGATCGTGTCGTCTCCGTCGCGCCACCCGCCGTCGATGTAGAGCTGTTCGCTGTATGGGTTGTCGGCCATACACCCGCATCACTGACCACCCACAAGAGCGTTCGGCGCGTGCCCACGCTGCGTACAGGGCCGGTGTCCGTGGCTGTCGCTGCGAAAAACAACGGTCAGCGCAAAAACGCCGTTGTGATGGCGAACGGTCGTCCCGAACGCTACATGTAGCCGAGATCGCGCAGTCGCTCCATCAGATCCTCCTTATCCTGGGCGCGACCGGCGCGTTCGGTTGTGTTGTCGAGATCCTGCAGCCATGCGGGCTCGTCGGTCGTCTTTTCGGTACTGACTTCGCTGCCGAGACTCCGGAAGCCGGCGAAGTACTTCGGTGAAATTGGCACGTCCGACTGCTCGACGCCGTCCGGCAGGTCGTCGGCCGACTCGGGCACGTAGCCGTCCTCGGGGAACGCCTCGACGGTGTCCGGGACGACGTAGTTCCAGAACACGTCCCACACGTCGCCCTCGTCGAACTGGAGGATCGGCTGCACCCGGTCGTGCGGCGGGTAGATGTCGGGGTCGTGGCGCGCGCTGAAGAACGTCTCGTCGGCGCGGGCCTCCTGTTCGTCCCAGCGGACACCCGAGATCACGCCGTCGATGCCGTGGGTTTCGAGGGCGTCGTTGAGCGCGACCGTTTTCAGCAGGTGGTTGCCAACGTAGGTGTCCAGCAGGAACGGGAAGGTGTCTTCCTCGTATTCGAGGATCTCCCGAACGTGGTGTTGGTTGTGCTCGGAGAGTGCCGACACCGGGATGTCGTCGCCGGGTTCGAGGCCGTGTTCATCAACGTAGTTGCCTACGTCCTCGTTGCGGGCGTAGACGAGGTCGATATCCCACTCCTCGGCCCAGTGTTCGATGAAGTCGGTGATCTCGTCGAAGTGCTGGTAGTGGTCGATGAAGACGGCCGTTGGCTTCTCGTAGCCGTACTTCTCGGCGACCTGATTGATGAAGTACAGCGTCAGCGTCGAGTCCTTGCCGCCGGTCCACATGACCGCCGGGTTCTCATACTGTTCGAGACCGGCTCTGGTCACGTCGATCGCCTTTTCGATCTTATCGGGCAGCCGTGGATAGTCGGCTGGATCTTCGCCCTCGCCGTCGGTGTAATCGACATCGAGGTAGTCAGGGAAGTCTGCTGACATCGTGTAATGACATCTAATTAGGCGAAATAAAGGTCTTATGACAGCCGCTTTCGGTGTCAGTGGTTGCCACACGTCGCAGGCGATCCCGGGCTGAATCGGTGTCGACCGCGCCGCACGCGCGTCGTCGATATCGGAGCCACGCCCGTTTTCCCACTGGCGCACATCGACTGATCGATGGCATCGCTTGATCCCCGCTCGATTGCGACCGGCAGCCTTGTTGGAACGCTCCCGTGGCTCGCCGGCTACGCGATCACATACCTCCTCGTCGCACCGAATCTCCGGGACTCACCGCTCACCCGGATCATCGAAACGCTTGACGGCGCGCCGGCGACCCACGAGCTGGTCGGCTGGGTGTTCTACAACGCGCATTTTGTGGATGTCGTCCTCGATATCCCGGTTCTCGGCAGCCAGACGACGGCCTACATCGGTGGCGACACCGGGTTCACCGCGGCGTTGTATCTGGTTCCGGTGGTACTCTTGATCGCTGGTGGCGCGCTCATCGCTCGACAGCAGGCCGCTACCGATCCCACAGACGGCGGCCTCGCCGGGCTGACGCTGCTGCCGGGCTATCTGCTGTTGACCGTGGTTGGTGGGTTGCTGTTTGAGATCACTGTCGGGGGCGCCACCGGCGGCCCGGATCTCACGGCCGCGGTCATCCTTGCCGGCGTCCTCTATCCGGCTGTGTTTGCCGTACTCGGCGGTGCTGGCTGGGCGGTTTTCGAAACCAACCGGTAGGTTGCCCTGTCGCCGGGTCGACTACGTTGCCACCGACGACGACTCACTCAAACAGCCCGGAGACATCCTCTCGCTTTGCCTGCCGACGCTCAACGTTCTGTCGAAGCCGATCGTAGACAATGCCACGGTGTTCGCGGTCGTCGACAAACGAGGTCAGAAGCCGGATAAACTGCGCCTGTGAGCCGGTGGTCTCTTCGCGGGCGTAGTCGATTGCGGTCTCGACGATCGCCGTATCGTAGGCCTCGTCCTCCGTGGCAACGACGCTGGCGGCGGCGGTGATCCCGTCGATTTCGAGGTCGGCCGCGGTCAGTTTGCGGCCTCGGTAGCGCAGTGGCGGACTCGGTTCGCGTTCGACCCGCTCAGGGTCGGCTTCGAGCCCCCGGAGCGCCGCCACCACGCTGTCGCTGTCGATACCACGGTAGGGGGTTGGCACCGCGGTGAGATACGACTGGGCCTGTTCGGCGAGGCCGACCGCGCCGTCCCAGTTGCGCCCGCGGGCGTGATAGACGGCCGCGGTGAACTGGATCAGCCCCTGCAGGAGCTGTTTGTCGTCGCCGGCAGGCAGCTGTAGCCACGTCTCCTCCCATGGCTCGTGGGCGGCGTGGTAGTCGCCGGCGGCGTAGAGAGCGATACCAGCCCGCAGGGCGTCGTCCATACAGGTGTTTGTGACGGGCGATACAAACCCTTACCGTCCAGACAGCCGATCCCGCAAGTAACAAGATTTTTTGGGTGTTGCGTGGGTGTTCAGGTATGACTGAGGCTGCGAAGACGATCCTTATCGTCGACGACGAGGCCGATCTCGCGGAGTCGTACGCCCTCCGCCTTGCGGATCACTACGAGACGAAGGTCGCAACGAGCGGTGGGGAGGCACTCACCAAACTCGGCCCGGATGTCGATCTGGTGTTGTTGGATCGCCGGATGCCCGGAATGGCTGGTGACGACGTGATCAAACGGATCGATGAGTGGGAGCTTGAGTTTCAGGTCATCCTCGTCTCGGCGATCGACCCCGACACGGACATCATCGATCTGCCGTTTGATGGCTATCTCACGAAATCAGTCTCGACAGATGAACTGCTGGATGCCGTCGAGCAAGCGTTCCTGAAACGGCGATACGAGGAGCTTGTCGCCGAGTACAACGCGGCCGCCGAGACCTACGATGTGCTCCGGGAGGCCCATACCCAAACAGAACTCGACGACAACGAGGAGTTCGCCGAGCTTGAATCCCGCCTGACGGAGCTCAAAGACGAGTTTGACGAGACGGTCGCCGCGCTTGACGACAGCAGCGTCACGGATCTACTGGAGTAGTTGCGGGGTCGGTCGAACCACGATCTGTTGCTCCCGAAGGGTCGGTCGAACTGCGATATATCGGACCCAAAGCATACTTACCCGCAGCCGGGCGATATATCGCCAATGAGTACGGACGCCGACGAGCAGGCCGGCGACGACCGGCGAAAATACGAGTTCAAGAAGGTTATCGAGGAACTCCAGGAGTTCGAAGGCTCCGGCACCCAGCTCGTCACGATCTACATCCCCGACGACAAGCAGATCTCCTCTGTTGTCGAACATGTCATCCAGGAGCACTCTGAGGCGTCGAATATCAAATCCAAACAGACGCGAACGAACGTCCAAGACGCCCTGACCTCGATCAAAGACCGCCTGCGATACTACGACACCTTCCCACCCGAAAACGGGATCGTCATCTTCTCCGGGGCGGTCGACTCCGGCGGCGGCCAAACCGAGATGATCACGCGCGTGCTCGAATCGCCATCCGAGCCGATCCAGTCGTTCCGCTATCACTGCGATTCGGAGTTTCTGACCGAGCCGCTAGAGAACATGCTGCTCGACAAGGGCCTTTTTGGACTTATTGTCCTCGACCGCCGGGAGGCCAACGTCGGCTGGCTGAAGGGCAAGCGCGTCGAGCCGGTGAAATCCGCCTCCTCACTCGTTCCGGGCAAGCAGCGAAAGGGTGGCCAGTCCGCCCAGCGATTCGCCCGCCTGCGCTTAGAGGCCATCGACAACTTCTATCAGGAGATCGCTGAGATGGCCGACGAGCTGATGGTGCCGAAACGGCACGAGCTCGACGGCATCCTCATCGGCGGCCCCTCGCCGACGAAAGACGAGTTCGTTGACGGCGACTATCTCCACCACGAGCTACAGGATATGGTGCTCGGGAAGTTCGACGTGGCCTACACCGACGAGTCCGGCCTCCACGATCTGGTTGACGCCGCCAGTGACGTGCTGGCCGACCAGGAGGTCGTCAAGGACAAAAACCAGATGGAGGAGTTCTTCGAGAACCTCCACGACGGCGACGAGGCGACCTACGGCTTCGAGCCGACGCGGCGAAACCTCGTGATGGGGTCGGTCGACCGACTGCTCATCTCCGAGGATCTCCGGCAGGACGTGGTCGTCTACGATTGTGACGGCACCGAGGAGTACGAACTTGTCGACCGCCGCCATGACACCCCCGACCACGAGTGTGACGACGGCGCGGATGCGGAGGTCGTTGAGCGCGAGGACGTGATCGACCACCTGATCGAGATCGCCGAACAGCGCGGCACCGAGGTCAAGTTCATCTCCAGTGACTTCGAGAAAGGCGAACAGCTCTACAACGCCTTCGGCGGGATCGCTGGCATCCTGCGGTATTCGACCGGCGTATAGTTACGCTGTGTTGGGTGTCTTCTCAGTACTCTCGTTCCCCTCAGAGCTGTTCATCTCCTCGTCGTTGAAGAATTTCCCACGGTAGAACGTCGCCAACGCCATATCGAAGTCGCTGAACTGCAGGATGTCGCCCTCGTCGTAGGCGTCAAACGACTCGGTAAACGCGAGGGCGTCCTCACGCGTCGCAAACGGTGTCGGATTTTTCATCATGATATCGTCGACGTGGTCAGGGTTCGCCACCCGCACGAAGAACGCCTCGCTCGCCTGGATGAAGGATTCCGTCTCGTACTCGGTCACCCACGCCGTGTCGATCGCAGAATCCGGCCCCTCAAACCGCGGTGGCTCGGCGGTGTAGGCTGCCAGACAGCCCGCCGAGCAGAAATACGCGTCCTCTCCGGTGTCGTGGGTGAGTTGGGCGTTCCACGCCGGATAGTCGCCGGCGACCATGTTGCAGACCTCGCAGTTCGCATCCGCCGGGATCGCTGCCGGCTGTGTGGCTGTCTCGTCGTCGGTCGCCTCGTCGTTCGCCTCGTCGTCGGTTGTGTTGCCGTCGTCTGTGGGATCAGTCGATATACACCCTGCAACCCCGAGGATCGCGCCGGTTGCGGCCGTTCGAACCACCGTCCGTCTATCCGTGAGAGCAGATCGTGCCATGGGTGGCTGTTTGGTCGATTCGAGATTAATTTCTCTGGTGTAATTTCCGAAACAATACCGAAACCGGTGGGCTGTCCGCAGCCGCTCGTCGGTTTGAGTGTCGATACTGTCGCCACCGGTAGTACTTCATCGATCCGGTTTGAATCGTTCACCATGACCCAGCCCGCAGCCGATCCAAAGCTGTATCCGAACCGTGGGCGCGACGATGGCGTCCCGGCGGGCCTGTCGCGTCGCCACCTGCTGGCCAGCGGGGCTACCGCGAGCGCGGTCGCTGCCGCGGGTTGTGCCGGCGATGGCAGCAGCCAGGCCGGCGACGACACAGCGGCGTCGACAGGACAGCCGACCGTCTTCGTGTTCAACACCGGCGATGGGACGGTGAGCCTGATCGATCCCGCGAGCAATGAGGTCGTTGGCTCCCGCGGGGTCAATCTTTCGTCGTCGTTCCCGTCGAACCAGTACACCCCTGCTCTGACCGACGAGTCCGAGGACGCGCTGTGGCTCAACGTCGAGCGGGGCGTCCGCGCGCTGACGGCCGGCGGGCTGGAGGCGGTCGCTCGCGTCGACACCGGCTCCGGGGCGAACTGGCAGGAGCAAACGCCCGACGGCAGCCACGTCATCGTCAGCGCACGCGAGCCAAGCCACACCAACTACCGGGTCGATGCCGACCGCGACTCCGAGACGTTCGGCGAGGTGACGGGCGAACTTGAACGGGTCGACGAAGGCGGCCGCGGCGACACCGACGGCCCCGGGCCGTGTGACGTGACGATCCACCCCGACGGCGAGTACGCCTACGTGCCGGATCTCTTCGGCGACTCGCTGACCGTCCTCAGCGTCGACCCCTTCGAAATCGAGACACAGATCGACGTTGCGGGCGTCGCCGCCGACGCGGCCGCGCCGTGGATGGCGACGATCGCCCCCGACGGCGAGACGATGCTGGTCGAACACAACGAAGGCGAGGGCACCGAAAGCATCTGGGACTGCAGCGACCCCGCCAACCCGACCGAGCGAACCCGGCTGACGACCGACGACGGCCTCGGCCGCGGCGCGCTGACCAGCGAGATTGGCCCCGACAGCGAGACCGGCTATGTGTTCACCCCCGGTAGCAACGACGTGAGCGTGATCGACCTCGTCGCCGGCACCGTTACCGACCGCCTCGATCTCGGCGGTTCGGGGTTTGTCGGGACGTGGATCTCGGCGAAAACGAAGCTCTACGTTCCGATCCAGACGAACGACGAGGTAGCGGTCATCGACCACGCGGCGGGTGAGATCGTCGACCGGATCGACGTGGGCCCGAGCCCCTACGGCGCGACCGCCGCGACGGTGCGGCCGCCGACCGATTCGACCGCGGCCGCGGCTGTCGCGCTCGCCCGACTCGGGCTTGCGGCGTCGACAGCGGAAACGACGTACTGTATCGGGAAGTGTGCGTGTGGACACGAGCTTTGAGAGGAATCAGTCATGACTAACAACACGCTCAAGATCACGTTCAAACGAGCCGACGAGCACCGCGAGGCTGCCCGCGAGCGACTGCGTCGCGCCGAGGCCGGCGAGACCGGTTCGGGCATCGACCAAGACGAGCGATTCATCCTCAACTTTGAGACGTACGACGATCTCGACCGCCTCATGCGAACCGCGAATCTCGAACTCATCGAGGCTATCGTCGACGACCAGCCGGCAAGCATCCGCGACACAGCGACCGCTGTCGATCGGGACTACCGGGAGGTACATCGGAACCTCAAAGAACTCGAATCGCTGGGCGTCGTCGAGTTCGAAGATGACGGCCAACGCAAACGGCCGATCCTGCGGGCGGGAGCCGAGGCCATCGATTTCTCGATCCAGTTTCCGGGCTCACCAGAGGGCGAGGGTCGTTCGGGTGTCTCCGTCTGATAGTGTTTAATCAAGATATTTACCGATAGACGTAGTAGATTTGGTAATGGGTCGGCTTGAAGAGGTTGCGCTT
>NZ_JABEBY010000013.1:0-105180 GCF_046719765.1 Halonotius sp. F2-221B | reverse complement strand
GACTACAAGGCCCGCGAACGCGGGATCGAAGTCGAACAGCGAGACGAGCGTGGTACGTCCTCGTCGTGTAGTGTGTGAGCATGAAGACGGTGACAGTCGCGTTGAGCGTGGCCTGTGGAAGTGCGACCGATGCGGCGTGGTCGCTCATGGCGATGTGAACGGAGCCGATAATATCAGACAACAATCGCTAACCGTAACTCCGCCACTCGGTCAGGCGGATAGCGGTACCGGCTGTTTGGCCCAGCCTCGCGTCATCCACTTCAGTCGGACTCGCGGATTCCAACCGCGAGCAACCGCCGGGTGACGTGCAAAGCTTAATATCCCAACGCTCGGGATTCCTGCGTCTTCAGGCGCAGGAGGAGGTCAACGGAATATGGCTTTTACCAACAGTTATTCCGCTCCCACTTGTCTTTCACTCGATGAATAACTATGGTGAACTACCCGTCTGTGTCTCCACGCTGGGGGTCGACTAAGAGATGGGACAGCCAGATACAGACGCACATATCGAGGAGGCAGTCGAGGTTCTTCAACAACTCGGGTTGAAAGAGTACGAGGCCAAATGCTTCGTCGGGTTGACGCGGCTCAACATGAGTACGGCAAAGAAACTCAGCAGCCTTACGGATGTCCCCCGTACCAGAGTGTACGACGCGATACGCATTCTTGAGGCACAGGGGTTAGTTGAGATCCAACACACGAGCCCACAACGCTTTCGCGCAGTTTCCTTAGAGGAGGCAACTGCCACACTTCGTGATCAGTATGAGGGTCGTGTTGATCGGCTTCACAACGCGCTCAACACAGTCGAGACCGTCGAGGATGATGACACTTCATTCGTCCAAGAAGTCTGGACGATGAGCGGGCGAGACCCAATCGAAAATCGGACAGAGCAACTGATCAAAACAGCGACTGAAGAGATTGTTCTAGTCATCGGGGATGAAACGCTGTTGACCGCAGACCTGGTCGAGACGCTAACTGAGGTTGAAAATGACATCGAATTGACTGTGGGCGCACTAACGCCGTCACTGCAAGCAGAGATCCAAACAGCCGTGCCGGCCGCCACGACATTTGTTTCGGAGCTCGGGTGGTTACACGGGGAGAATACAACGGCGGATGATACTGCGATTGGTCGCCTGCTGATGGTTGACCGTGCCTCGATTCTGGTAAGCTCGATCATCCCAGATTCAAAAGCCGAACAAGCCGTTTTCGGTGAGGGGTTCGGAAACGGGCTTGTAGTGGTTGCTCGCCGGCTGATGTCTCAGGGGCTTGTCACCGAGAACACGTCGGGAGCGTAGCTGTTGGGACGCCGACGGCACTGCTATTCGGTAAGTTCCTGTGGTGGCTCCACCTCAGGAGGCGTCGTTGCGGCTCCGATCAGCGTCCGTCGATCACGGAGATAATGCAGGCTGCTGGTGACAACGAAGACGCCACTGGCCAGCAGTGCGTACCCGAATCCGCCAACGGAGGAAAACGGTGTCACTCCTTGGACGGCGATGACTATCAACACAGAGATAACCGCACTCAGCAGCAAATAAAATTGGCTCCACGGGAGGTCGTCAGGTGGAACAATATCGAGGTAGAGATCAAACTCCTGAATATGATCGGTGATACTGATGGTTTTGCGATCTTTCGCATACACGATCACATCTAGTCGATCCATCGTCGGAAGATGCGTTTGGTGGAGAGCGGTATACACCCGCTTTCGTTGCTTCGGTGTCACTGCGTGTAGTTCAACACCATTTTCCCATGCGGCGATCTGCGTAGAGAGTTCTCGGATGGTGACCGACTCACCGACCTGTGACAGATAATAAAGTGTGAACCGACGCCGGCGACTGCTGAGTGTTTCGAAGACAGCCTCGGTTGACAGCTGTTGCTCGTCGGCTGGGAGTGGTTTGGTAACTGTCTGTTGTTTGGTCATATGTATCGCCAAGCACTCTCGAATACATTAACACCACACAATTTCCATTTTCGTTGGTTATTTATTAATCGGGTGACAGGCGGGGCGATTCCGCCCCCACTATCTTTTTGCCGGGGATCCCAGCGGCCGACCGAACCAACCCCGCAGCTACAGACGCCGACAGCCGCTTTTTGGGTCGAACGATCTTCTTCAAGCGGGTTAGGTCACCCATACCTAACTGGTCTCCCGACCATCGTTTAGCGGAACCATATGACACAACGATCGACTCCTAACCTTTTGCGGGCGATCCGCCGCCCTGAGTATACCGGTGAGAATCGGTGTCGCCCCTGTACCGTCATCAACCTCGTGTTTGCGGCGGCGATAACTGCCGGGGCCGCGGCTGTCTGGCAGCCAGCCGGCATTCCGGTCGCGCTGGGTTCGCTTGCGGGTATCTATCTTCGGGGGTATCTGGTACCCGGCACGCCCGCGTTGACCAAACGGTATCTCCCTGACCGGGTACTCGATCTGTTTGGAAAGTCAGCGGCCGACACCCCGATGCCACCGGCGGAACCGACGGATACGTTCGACATCGTCTCCTTTCTCACCCGAACATCGGTCGTGGTCGACGACGGTGACGATATTGGGCTCGCCCCGGAGTTTGAGGTGGGGCTCAAGGTGGCCGCACTTGAGCTTGATTCCGATGCGGCACTGCTCGCCGGCTCGGCTGATCTGCTAGCTGTTGCCCCCGAGCAGCTATCCTTTGCCGATGGCGGCCTGTCGTGGCGTGTCTCTGTTGACGACTCGATCCGTGGCCGCTGGGAGTCACGGGCGGCGTTTATCACCGATCTCGCGGCTCACCGGACACTTGCCGACTGGACCGATGACTGGGATGCGGTTCCGGGTGCGGCTCGGGGCCGAACCCTCTCAGCGATCCGCGCCTGCTGTGACACCTGCCCCGTCTGTTGGGGCGAGATCAGGCTTGGAACCGAATCAGTGAGCTCCTGCTGTCGGGAGTATGAGGTGGTCGCTGCCGTCTGCCACGACTGTGATGCTCGCCTCTTCGAGACCGATGCCGCTGCTGTTGGTGACGCTTGAACGACACCACATTGCGGGCTGTTATTTTATCCGCGATATCAAAAGAAGCGTGCGAGGAGCCGTGTCACCTGGCCGCCGGTACCCAGCCGCCCAGCGTATAGCTGGTAGATGGTGGAACCGGCAAACAACAAGAGAGAGGCTGTTGCGGGGATGAGCGGATCGACTGCAGCGAGTAGCGGAACTGCTGCTAACGAGCCGACTGTCACAACCAGTCCGACAACGCCGAGTGCGCGATAATACTCCCCCCATGTGACGCCGATACGTGTTGTCACATCCATATAGCGATTCAGCTGCCCCGCCTGCGAGCAGACACGCACCGTCTTCCGGTTTGGATCATACACCACCAGTCCGAGGCTGTCCAATTTCGGAAGGTGTGTCTGATGGAGCGCGTTGTAGACGCTTTCGCGGAGCGCGCGTGGCGCGGGGCGTTCTCCGGACTCTGTGGCTGCGATTCGTTCCGAAAGGTCGCGCAACGACATACTCTCCGGCTGTTTCCACAGCTCTGTGAGCACCTCGCGCCGGCGCGCGTTACTGAGCACGCTGTACACTTCTACCTCGGGCAGCATGGCCTGATTGAACATTGCTCGTCGTAACGCGCGTGAGTGATATAGATATGAATTCACTGCTGTTTGGGTACAGATAGCAGGGTGCGGGTACCAAACCGGTATGTCAACTGGATACTGCCGGTACGGGAGCTGTACAAATCGGTATGACCAGTCAACCCGGTCGGTATGGTGACTGGAGACGACCGGTATGTCCGCCCAACGAGGCGGTATGCGTTCCGTGCAAACTGGTACGGTCAGTCTGTCTGAACCCGAAATGGCGTAATCATCCGTTCAAAACGCCCGCGAGAGGGCCTCAAACCGTTGAATTGGCACATAGGTAATACCCCCCGTGATGTGGGGATAGTTGTCCCGAGCCGACCGAACGATCCTGTGATTGTTCAACGCGGTCTCCCCGGGAAACAGACCCATGACAGAAGACAACAACCCCCAACTGTACAGCCTCTCACGCCGCAAAATGGTAGCCGGTCTCGGTGTTGTCGGCCTCGCATCTGCGGGTGCCGGTGTCGGTACCTCGGCGTTTTTCAGCGATGAAGAGAGCTTCGAAGACAACACGCTCACCGCTGGGACGCTCGATATGAGCGTCACCGCCAACGTCGTCGCGGCCGACGACTACTGGACCGGGCAAGGTGCCCTTGCCCTGAGCGAAACAGCTGACGGCGACGTGGTTTCCGGCATTCAGGTCGACGATGTCAAGCCCGGCGACTGGGCGATTATCTGCTTCGATATCGAGGTCGGCGACAACCCCGGCTACGTGCAGGTGCGCACAGACGACTTCGTCGAGGACGGCGGCGTCGCTCCCACCGAGCCCGAGCAGGACGCCGAGGGTGACGACGACAACGATGCCGACCTCGGTGAATTCCTGCTGACGACCGTGTGGCAAGAGTACGACGAGGCCAGTGGCGACAAGACTGGACTCTCCACACTCGATCCCGTATTCAACAATGCCTCTGATGCGCCTGGTATCGATTACGAACCACCAGTAGATGTCGATGGTGTCGTCAACGATGACGCTCACTACACAACCGCCCGCGAGGCAAACGCGGTGCTTGAGAACGGCTACCTAATCAAAGACGACAACGGCGACCTGCTGCCGATCAACGACGGGGCCGAGGGCGAGTACTCGTTTTGTCTCCTCCTTGAGATCCCGTACCAGGTCGGCAACGTGATTCAGGGCGACTCGATCTCGTTTGATCTCGTCTTCGAGACCGAACAGGTTCGACACAACGGGGATCCGTTCAACAACACAGTCCCGGCGAACAACACAGTCCCGGTGAACAACTCAACCGGTAGCCAATAAGATCGCAGTACAATCACCGAATGGCGGAACTCCCCGGAGCCTTCCCCGCTGACGCTGACTGGCTCCCCCGCTGTTCAGGCTCTGTTGTCCGGTGGAAACTGTCCCGGACAGCCGATCGACTCCCATCCCGCGTTGGTATACCACGACGGTTCGATTCCGCCGGCGGGATTTCCCCCCACGGGGATGACATATAATGAATGAAAAACTCAGACTCTCCCGCCGCAAGGTGCTCGCGGGGATCGGTGTCGTTGGACTCGCGTCTGCGGGTGCTGGTGCCGGCACGAGCGCGTTCTTCAGCGATGAAGAGGAGTTCGTCGACAACTCTCTCGTCGCAGGTGAGCTCGACCTGCTGGTCGACTGGCAACAGACCTATGATTTCGGCGACGGCCAAACCTTCGTCAGTGCCCACCCCGATCACGACAACGACGGCGAACAGTCAATCATTGACCCAGAAACTCAGACCGTTCAAAACTACAGTGATTTCCCGGACGACGACGATGCTGACAGCAATGGTGCGAACATCCCCGGGTTGACCTGTGAGAACATTCCGCCGCTATCGGAGGCTGACTTCGGCGTTGACCCTGTTACCGATGAAAACATGGAGACGCTGGTGCAGTTCTCCGATGTAAAGCCCGGCGACAGCGGCGAAATTACGTTTTCGCTTCACCTGTGTGACAACCCCGGCTACCTTTGGATGCAGGCTGACAATGTCTCCGAAGACGGCGGTATCCTTACTGAGCCTGAGACGGCAGTTGATCCCGACAACCTCGGTACGCTTGGGGATGAGATACAAGCGACGCTGTGGTACGATGAGGACTGCGACAATGTCTACGATATCGACGAACCGGTCGATATTATGCTGACATTGGACTTCTCTGGCTCGATGCTGTACGATCAATACGGCGGGATGGTCAGTACTGACGACATTCAGCTCAATGGGACTACATTGTCAGAAACGACAAAGATTGATCTCGTTGAATTGGGGACTCGTCAGTTCGTTGACTACCTTCAATCCCAGAACGCGGATGTGCAAGTTGGGGTCGCCTACTTTGACGGCGAAGGAACCGACGATAATGTTCCTCGAACTGGGATCCTCCAGCCACTGACGACTGACCTCTCGGTTGTCGACGGGGCACTCTCAGGGCTTCGCCAGAAACTTGCAAATGTTGTGACCGGTAGTGCTCTATCAACGCCGTTCGATGGTGACGGTAATCCGAGTCCATTCTTTACGAATGGGATTGCGACGGGCACCTACATCGGCGAAGGCGTCGACGATGCGCAAGCTGAAATCGATGCTAATGGCCGCAACGGGGTGGATTACACGAACATCATTCTCTCGGATGGCGAATCGTTCAACGGAACCGGAAGCACGCAGTTTTCCGATCCAGTCACCGCAGCCGACAACGCCCGTGCTGGATCACTGTCGCCGCCTACAGACGTGTTCACCATTTCGGTTGGGAGCGCAAACGATAGTATCCTTCAGTCGATGGCTGGTTCGGCCGGTGGAACCGGCGGAGATCCATCCTTCTTCAGCGACGTTGACAACCCATTAAATATCCCGAGCGTGTTCGGAAATCTCGCGTCTCAAACGGTCGCTGAGAGAGTTATCATGCAAGATAGTCTTGCCACCGTACTCACCGAATTGGCCGATGGTAACGGGATCCCGCTTGACGGCAATCGAGCCACGATCTACGACGAGTTGACCGATCCTGCTGACGACCCTGATCGAGAGGCGTTCCGCGGCGATGGCGTGATGCACTGTGTTGCGCTCTCGTGGGAACTCCCGTTCACAGTTGGAAATCAGGTGCAAGGTGACACCCTCGGCTTCGACTTAGGGTTCTACACAGAACAGGAACGGCACAACGACGGTGCCGGGCCACAAGTCGCTTGATCGGTTCTTGCGACAGCCCACGACGGCGAACGGGGGTTCGACTCCTCCAGTGGGTTTTCTCCCGTCGTCGAGGCAGGGAGCACGAAACAGACACCGGCAACGGTCACACACGACCGCAGACAACGACCAAATACCGAAATAAACAACAAATGACAGAACATAACGACCCCAAACTGAACAGCCTCTCCCGACGCAGCATCCTCGGGGGTATCGGCGCAGTCGGTATCGCGTCCGCTGGTGCTGGGCTTGGCACAAGCGCGTTTTTCTCCGACGAGGAGAGCTTCGAGGACAACACACTGACCGCCGGGACGCTTGACCTCTCCGTGCAGGCGAACATCTACGAGTATCAGGGTGCCGCAAACGAGGGTGGACAAGCCTTCGGCGGCGTCCAGAACGGTCAGGCACCGACGGTCAGCCAGCAACTCGACGATGTCAAGCCCGGCGACTACAGCTGTGGGTCGTTTTGCTTCTCGATCATCGACAACCCCGGCTACATCTGGGCCGGCGGCGAACTGACCGACAACGACGAGAACGGACAGCTCGAGCCCGAGCAGGCGGTCGATTCGACTACCGGTGCCGGCAACGGCGAACTCGCGGACGCGATCGAGGTGACGCTGTTCTACGCCGACCCGAGCTTCGACCCGAGCGAGAAGGATCGTCCGAGCGAATCGCAGTTCGACAACGTCCTCTTCGAGGGGACGCTCCGGGAGACGCTCGCGTACCTCGGCACCGGTGTTCCGCTTGACGCCGACCCCGACGCGGCCGGTCGGCAGGCTTTCACCGGCACGCCGGCCGAGAGCTTCGACGAGGATGTCTGTCTCGCATTCGCGTGGGAGGTGCCCACCTCGGTCGGCAACGAGATCCAGAGCGACTCCGTCGCGTTCGATCTCACCTTCCTGGCACAACAGGAACGCCACAACGATGGCAGCCAGGTTCCGTTCGCTGACACGGTTCTCACCAGTGACCCGACCGGCGGCGTCCGCGAGACCGGCAGCTGGCTCACCGCGTACGTGAACGCCGGCCCGACGACCGCAGTCACCGTCAACCTCGACGGCGAGGTGTACGGCAACGGTGCCACGGAGTGGCCCAGCAACCCGAACTCCTACACGATGGAGGTCAACATCGATGTCGACAACGACGGCATCGACGAGGCTGCCAACGACGACGACTTCCGGCTCAACTTCGGGCCGGCCACGGCGGGATCCCGTAGCGGCGCGATCGCGAACAGCACCAGCGGCGCGAGCGGTCCCGGCGGCGCGATCCGCCGAAACGTCGGCGGGTCGACCGCCGGCGACGCGGCCAACCGCGTGGATGTCGCCGAGGAGGATGTTCCCGGCGTCTCCGTCTACGAGAGCCCAGACCAACTGACCTACGTGTTCATCATCGACTGGTCGCAGGTCGTCGCCGACAGCGACGCGCCGACGGCACAACTCGGAAGCGTCCCCGGCGCGATCCAGGTCAACGAGGTGTTCGGCGGCGACGGCGGCGAGGGCGTCGGCGCGAACCCGAACAGCTCCAACGACGGCCGCGGCGGCGTCGACACCACCACCGGCTCCTCGGGGACTCTCACGCTGTAGCACCGGCAATACGACCAACCCACCCACAACCCCAATCACAATAATATGACGTTCGTCGACAACGAGATTCAGGGCGACACCCTCGGCTTCGACCTGGGGTTCTCCACCGAACAGGAGCGGCACAACGACGGTGCCGGGCCGTCGGTGCCGGCCTGATCGGCCGGCGGCTGAGACACCGCGACCCGACCCACACTGGTCTCACGGGGGTTCGACTCCCCCGGTGGGTCTTTTCCCTCCACCGAGGCAGGGAGCACGAAACAGGCACCGGCAGCGGTCACACACGACCGCAGACAACGACGAAATACCGAAATAAACAGCAAATGACAGAACATAACGACCCCAAACTGAACAGCCTCTCCCGACGCAGCATCCTCGGGGGTATCGGCGCAGTCGGTATCGCTTCCGCTGGTGCCGGGCTTGGCACGAGCGCGTTTTTCTCCGATGAGGAGGAATTCATGAACAATAGTCTCCAAGCTGGCACCCTTGACCTGAAGCTTGACTACAAAGCAACGTACCTCGGCGGCCAAGGCCGACTTGCTTCTGTTGAGGCTATGGGCTACCCGAACGTCGAAGAGATCACCGACGACGGCGAGCCGACCGGCCGGTACCTCCTTGCACAAGCACCATCGCCAGCGGATATGCAGGAATGGGAAGATCTTGTCCAGGGCGAAGCATTCGATTTCTGCAGCCCTGCAGCCGACGAGTTCCTCGTCAACGGCGACGGGATCCCGATGTTCACACTTGATGACGTTAAGCCAGGTGACTCCGGCGAGGTGACTGTGAGCATCCATATCTGCGATAATCCTGGCTACCTTCGGATGATGGGCGACATCACCGGCAACGCCGAGAACGGCCAGACCGAACCCGAGATCAACGCCGAAGGTGAGGACACCGACGGCATCGGCGAACTCGCCGACGCGATCGAGGTCTGCGTCTGGTACGACGAGGACTGTGACAACGTCTTCGAGCCGACCGGCACCGGACAACAACAAGAACTAGAAGTCGCTCTCGTCTCCGACGTTTCCGGATCGATGAGTGGCTCTGCACTCACATCGCTACAATCCGCTGCGACCAGCTTTGTTGACAACCTCGCCTCGCCTGACGAGGCCGCGGCGATCTCGTTCAGTACGAGTGCCACCACCGATCAAGAGCTGACGACAGTCTACCAAGATGTCAAAGATGCGATCAACGGCTACACCGCGGGCGGCGGCACCTCGATCGCCTCCGGTATCGATGAAGGAGCTGACGAACTTCTTAATGGTACCAACGCCACAGTGGGCGCATCAAAAGTGATGCTTTTACTGAGTGATGGTAATTCCAGTGCCTCGGCGGCAACGACCGCTGCCAACGCCGCGAAGAACGCCGGCATTCGGCTGTTCACTATCGCCCTCGGTAGTGCCAACACAGCACTGCTGGAATCACTTGCGAGTTCACCAGACGACGCGTTCGTCGCCCCAGATCCAGCTGATCTTGACACCGTTTACGCGGAGATCGCTCAAATCGTTCTTGGTGGCGAACAGAAGATCGCGGAGGGGACGATGGCCGAAGTGTTTGCCCAACTCTCGGAGGGCGTGATCCTCGATGGGGATCGGCAGGAAGAAGGCCTTCAGCCATACCCTGGCGCAACTACCCAGTGTATCGGCCTCGAATGGACGTTACCGTTCGATGTTGGTAATGAAGTCCAGACTGATTCAGTCGGCTTCGACTTTGGGTTCGAGGTTGAGCAGTCACGGCACAACGAGACGCCGTTCGCCGCTAACAACACGGCCCCGAACGGCACAACGTCCGGAAACTAACAGCACAGCACATCGCCCCGATGAGGTAGCATGATTCGGTGAGCGTGGTAGTGGCCGCCTGCCGTCCGGTACGAACGCCGTACCTGGGTGACATCGGCTCATACCTATCTCCGCTATTGACCTACACTCATCCGACCAACGGATCGGTACGTCCGATCCACCAACGACCCGGCGTATCCGGGACAACTGACAATGACATTAACACGCCGGAAACTGTTGACGGGTATCGGTGGCGGGACGCTCACAGTCGGTGGGATCGTCGCCGTCGGGAAAACGCCCTGGAACCCGCCGCAGTTCTCACAGTACACGTACGCCGCACCCGATGATGACACCGACGACCAACGCCTCAGCATCGCGTGGTATGAGCGATACAACGGCACGTTTGTCGAAAACCATGCCGACACCGACGACGACCTCGAAACAACCTTAGATCCCGATGGGGGCCCTGGGTACACAGAAGAAGCGACGTTCGTGACCGACGCCTCCGGCCCGGTCATTGCCGTGCAAAACGTCCTTCCGGGTGACACCGGGGTTGTGGTTGTCGGTCTCGAAGTGGTTGCAGATCCTGCCGAGCCGCTTGACGTGTGGCTCCGTGCACAGGTGACAGACGATTCTGAGAATGGCATCAACGGCCCCGAACAGGTCGACGGTGATACGACACCGAACGACGGTGAACTTGACGAGCTTGCGACCGTTGAGATATGGCGCGACGGCTCCCCGTTTGGCAGCTGTAACGGTCAAAAGGAGTTCGATGAGAGTCTTGAATCACCGCTTGTCGCGCCCGCCCCCGTCGCTGACGCCTTCTCGCCGACGACTGACGTTGGTGCTGATGCAGGGCTTCTTGCATTCGATTGTCTTGATCCGGGAAGCTTGCGGTGTGTCGCGCTTCGCTGGGCGGTACCGGCCACCACCGGCAACGAAGCCCAAGGGGACTCACTGGGATTCGATTTCTCCTTCGGTGGCGGTCCGTGTGGGGAAGACAGCCCGTTCACCGCTGGAGGGTCACAATGACCGTGACTCGACGCCGGATCCTGGCGGCGGTAGCCGCCACGGGTGGGGCCGGCGCGCTGATGGGAACCGGTACCGCTGCAATGCTCCGCGATACAGAGCGGTATGACGCCTTGATCACGGCCGGCACAGTCGACCTGCGGGCGGAGTATGAACTGCTGACCGGCCCGGGTGCTGGCGAGCCTGACGGACAGGGGGTAATCGATGGCCCACGTGTGCGGCTGCCAATCGGGTCGCTCAGCCCAACTGCTGCCTCCGGGAGCATGCGTCTCACGTTCGCGTTGCCGCAACGCGGCGATGCGGTCAACAACCCGGCGGCGTTGTGGCTTGCGACAGACTGCCCGGTTCCAGCATCGACTGCAGTAGCGGAGTCGATTCACGTTGTGGTGTCGTACGCTGACTGTCACTCCGGAAGCCGCCTCCAGCGAGTCACTGCTGGATCACTGCGTGAGGTTGCTGAGGATCTCCGCGAGGGATTCCGGGTCGACGGTGATCCGTCGACGGCAGGCGACGACTGCTTGGTCGACACTGTCTGTCTCCTCATCGAGTACGAACTCGACGGCTATATCGGAACTGAGACGGTTGCGTTACCGCTGTGGTTTGCAGCCCTCCAGTGCCGAAACGCATCCCCGCAGAATCCCTTCGCTGAGGTGGACGCAGATCCATGTCCTGCCGCTGACCCATGTCCATGCTGCAACACGCTTGGGAAACTTGAGTTTGAAAACGATACGCAGTCGGGACTACGCGAGAGTTTCGCCACCCCCGGCGTATACGCTTTCAATAACGGCGATCCAGACTACGGGGTGGAGATCTACGACACCGTAGACAAGGATGGCGGTAGCGAAACGGTCGGGATTGCGTTCCGGCTTGTGAGCTTTACCGGTGGAAACCCCCCGCCGATTTGCACGGTCAAAGTCAAAGGTAGGCCCGGATACGCGCAGTACGACCGCACCGATGGGCTCTCGACGGACACACTGTCTCTCCCCGGCAGCGACACCAACGGTATCGTGTACGCACCAGAGGGAGCCGGGATTAGCCACGTCAGAGTCTGTGTCTGTACGGCCGATTCGAAGACAGACTGCGAGGGGTGTACTGATCCCTCAGATTCGACTACTGGCGACAGCGGTTGGAACGGGAACGGGAACGGTAATGGTGCGCCCGGAGTCGCCCGAGGTGACCGATGATCCCGCTCTCGCGGTCATCGCTGCCGAAAGCGCGGAGTCTTGTGGTGACGCTCGTGCTGATCGCGGCGATCTCGCCGTTTGTCGTGTTTGCCCTCCCCGAGGTGGTCGGGGCCGATGAGAGCTACGTCGTCCTGTCAGGGAGTATGGAGCCAACACTTTCGCCCGGTGATGTGGTGATCGTCGATGCAACTGCCACCGTGGGTGTCGGTGACATCATCACGTATGATACCGGCGACCAAGTGCCGACAACACACCGTGTGATCGACGAACGGGACGGTGGCTACCAGACCAAAGGTGATGCCAACGAGAACGTTGATTCGGGGCTCGTCGCCTTTGAATCCGTTATCGGACGCACCATCATCACGATCCCGTTTGTCGGATATGTGATCCTGTGGGCGAATTCGCCTGTCGGCTACGTCTTGCTTGTGGTGGTTCCGCTGGTGCTACTCGGCGTGAGTGAACTCCGCAAGTGGGCTCGCCAGGATCCCACCACCCAATCAGACGCAGCCAACCAGTCAGTATCGGCCGGCAATCCAACAGAGACCGCTGGCGACGAGAGCGATGGGGATCGTGAGTGGCAGACCACAGATGACGTGGAGAATGGGGTTGATACCGATCCTGAACCTCAGTCTACTCCGACCAGTAGCCAAGCCACCGCAGGCACGGCCTTCAGCAACCCGCCTTCGTCCAACACCGGGCAACTCGCAATCGTGGATCTGAAACTGACACTGCTTGCGATGGCCGTCCTGCTTGTATATGCGGGCTGGAACGTCTACCGTGAGTTCACTACCGCCGCCGCACCGACACCAGTTTCAGTCGGCGTTTTCACTGCGGGGCTTCTTGGGCTCCTGTTTACCGGCGCGATGACCATCTCGGCATGGCAAGCGAACAAATCCGACGAGCCACGTTTGCCACCGGCCCTCCCGCTGTCTGACGGCGGCGAGGCTGAGATGTCGGAGGGAAGCGATGAGTAAACTACCCGTCGTGCTCAGTGTCCTCTTTGTCTTCGTCGCGGCGACGACCGGCAGCGGATCAGCCGCATTCCTGTCGGATACAGAATCGGTTGCCATCGGGTTTACCGCCGACGTACCGGCCATTGAGAATGTCTCACAGGATCACACCCTGTCTCCCACAGTGACAACTGTTACCACCAACAAGACAGCGCAAAACGCGACCAGCAACGAGACAGCACAAAACGCGACCACCAACGAGACAGCACGAAACGCGACCACCAACGAGACAGCACAAAACGCTACCACCAACGAGACAGCACAAAACGCTACCAGCAACGAGACAGCACGTGGGAAGGTTCCACCGTCCAAAGAATCAGGGGGCTCGGCATCCGATCGGTCTGCAAACTCGGGTAGCGGGGAACGGCCGGTGTCGCAACCCGACAACGCCTCTCTGGAAGAGGATACGTCTAACCCATCTTCAAATGGGGAATCCAACACCGGATCCGACGACGAGACTTCACACTCCGACGCATCAGATCGCTCACCACCGGCCGAAGCAGAAGAGTCGTCGCCTGCTGACGACTCAAAATCGAACTCACCCTCTCCGGGAGACGACACGGCTGATCCGGCGTTAGATGAGCAACCTGCTTCCGATGGGAAGCCACCGGGGTCTGACGGATCAGCGGAGTCGCCGACAGCGGACGAGTCAGGATCGCAATCAGATCAGTCACCCGCCGAAGACGACACGTCTGGATCTGATTCGACTGCGGACTCACACTTGCCCTCGGAGAGTACGACTCCACAGTCCGAAGAGCCGAACGACTCGGACGCTGGTAGTCAAAAGGGATCGCCCACTGAGAGCGATTCAGACTCCCAACCAAACGAATCACCCGGGGAAGATGACACATCCGAGTCGCCCTCGGAGACGAATCCAACCTCCGACGGTGGCGCGCCACACGCTGGAACGCCGGCGGAATCAGCACCTTCCAAACCGGATGACACATCGACGGGCGGAGATTCCAAATCCGCCACAACAGAGACCACAGCGCAGGCGACGACACCAGGTACGTCCCCACCCGCCTCCGCCGGCTCTGATCCACAACAGCATGCGAGCTCACCAAGTGATACACCAGATTCACACACCCCAACCGCCGGACAGCCAACGGCTTCCGACGGTGGATCAAACGGCGACGCCACCGGACATAGTGGAAAATCCGCCGGCTCGTCTTCAGGGGCAGACTCTGGTGGCAGTAACCCTGATTCGACGCCGACCGCAGATACCCGATCACCTCGGGGCGGTGAAGCTGGCGACCCGTCTAAGGAATCCCCCGGGAAGAAATAATGGCTCCCCCAATATGGCCATCACATCTCTTACTTCCTGGCATGAGACCCCACGCGATTCGTCGGAACGTGCTTGTGATGCTCGTTTACGCCGTTTTGGTTCTATTTCTCAGTGGTTTGATCGTTCGGATCATCGAGATGGGTTGATACGGAGCACGAACATACTCGCCGTGCTCGCGTTGTTGTCACTATTATGAAAAAGCATTCAGTTATATCAATGGCACAACAATTATGACACAATGGGCCAAACGAACCACAATCACCTAGATCTACCAACTCCGATCATCGCTACAGGGGAGCGCACCGATGCGTAGCTCATCTACTGGAACTACCACCCTCACAGACAAGCAACAGCGTATTCTCTCGTACTTTCACCGGAAGGTGGATACGCAAATGTATTTCAAATCTCGCATCATCGGCCAGGATATCGGGCTGTCAGCGAACGAAGTTGGTACAAATATCGGAGCGATCCGTGACGGCGAGTTCGGACTGGCTGTCGAACGGTGGGGAAAATCTGGTGGCATTACGTGGAAAGTCACCGAGGAGCCCGTCTCCGTCGCTGATTGATTCCGCACGGCTTTCGACCAAGCCGTTGACGACCACGATTAGCTCCAGAAAGTGCTCGCGGGTGTGTTTCGCTTCTCACCACTCGCCAGCGGTCACGGTGAAGCCAACATCCCGCAGCCGATCACCGAGTGGATCACCGATCCCCGAGGCAGGCGTCAGAATCCCACCGTCCAACGGTGACGCTGTCTCACCCCATAGCAAGCACAGTCCAGCCGCTCCGAGCATCCGGGCGGTTGCCCCGTAGCCAGGATCCAGTTCGGCTCCGATCTCGCTTGTGACAGTGAACGGCCCGTCGGTCGCTGTCCCTCGGCCGATGACACGAACCGAAAACTGCCCCGATTCCATCTCCGCTTTCGAGGGCCCTGTGCCCGGCTCAGGAAAGACGAACCGACGCAATCCACGTCGAAGCAGCCGACTCTTCATCGCAGCGGTTCCAACGCCCAAGCCAAGTGCGATCCCACCAGCTGCTGTGGCACCGCCGATCCCAGAACCGGTTGGGATGACTTCCCTACACCGAAACTCTCGACCCCACGGATACGCCAGGAGGGCATTGCTCCGTCTGATCACCCGTTCGTTGACAGCCGCCATCGGCGAGGGGGCCGTCCATATCGAGCGGATGGAATCCCGCTGTGGGCGTCGTTGTTCGCCCGTGTCGACACCGTCGCGTTCGCCCGGTGGCGCCAACGAGTACGGATTCGACAGTGTTTCTCGGGCGATCGGATCAGTTGCGGCCGCTTCAAATAACTCGGCTGCACTGGCCAAGGTGCCGCCGCTCACCCCACCTTCCCCATCTTCGAGATAGATCCGGACGAACTCACAGGGCTTCCCAAACTCCTCGGTGGCGTACGACTGCAGCAGCTTCACCCCGAGGTCGGCTGGGATGGAATCGAACCCACAGCTGTGGACGATTTTCACGCCGGCGGCCACAGCCTCGTCGTGATAGCGGTCGATCATCTCCCGAACCCAGTTGATCTCGCCGGTGAGATCACAGTAGTCGGTGCCAGCCTCAATGCAGGCTTCGACGAGTGGGGTTCCGTATGTTGTGTAGGGCCCGACGGTCGTGCAGACGACCTCCGTTTGGGCAGCCATCTCACGAAGCGTCGTCGGGTCGGTGGCATCACCGACGACGATCGGGATCTCTGTGCGATCAGACTCGTCTGTAAGCTCTGCTGCGAGTCGCTGAAGCTTGGATTCATTTCGACCACCAAGCGCAATGGAGAGCTCAACAGCGGGGTAGTGGCTGGTGAGATGTTTGGCGACGAGTCGACCAGCGAAGCCGGTGGCTCCCCAGACCACGATATCGTAGTTGGGTGTTGATGACACGAGTTTCTACTAATAGGGCGCGCAGAACCTCAACTGTTCGGGCAAGGCTCTGACCGGCGATCGTGGAACCATCTTATCGGGTCTCTATCAGGAACTGCTGTGATAGACGTAGAGGGTGCGTTCAGTACGGGATGGGTCGGATTCTAAATGATACAGACGGTTATATAGCCAGGACGCGTATAATAGGCGTTATGCAACGAGTGGTTCGTCTCAATGGGGGTAATACGGTTCTCTCGGAGATTGGGTACCCTCTTTCGCCGGCCGAAGCCGCACGCGAATGCGAGGGCGTCGTGCTTGAACTGGCTGCGGGAACCGTCAATCTCACTGAAACGATACGAGAGTCTCACGAAGACCAGTTTCTATCGCCCGAAGATCGTGAACTGGAAGTCATGGGCCTTCTCCCGCGATCTGCGGTTGGTGAACCATTCCAGTCGGAGGGTGACGCATGACCGCACTCGAAGTCACCCATGGGAAGCAGAGACGGATTCGGGATGTTTCCGGAACAATGTATGGAATGTGGCGCTGCTCGTCATGTGGCGAGATGGGGCGACTCCAGCACCCGTTCCCGGCCATCTGTCCGGGCTGTGGGGCACTTAAAGAGGAGTTATTCTACTGGCCCGAAGATTAATTGAACGCGTTCTGTCCTGCTAGATACGCGTCTTCCATCTTGCACATTACCCGGCCCAAATATCAGCACAACACCGCTGTTTTGGCCGGATTAGGCGAGTGTCTCGGTAAATTGACGGCCAGGCTACGGGAGTCATATGCTGGTGGCACTTCTGGTAGTCACACTTGTTTCAACCCGACAGTACAGAACACCCTCCGGATTGATGCCTCTTCATCCCCATTTACGTCTGTGTCGCAGGAACCACTAACAGACCACCTCGACAGTCAAACCAGGGCTGCTGTCTCCGAATATGCGAAAGCTCACGGCCTCTCGGACAGCGATGCACTTGACGAGCTCGTTGATGCAGGCCTCACAGCGAGCATGCACGATTCCTCAGCAGCATCTACGGAGAACCTCACCCCGGCGCAACTTGAATCGCAGCAACAAACGATTGCGCACCAGCAACGACAGATCGTCCGGTTTCAGACGATCACCATCTTCGGCGGACTCGGCTGGGCAGTCCTGACCTTTGCTACCGGTGCGAACGGCCCAGTGTGGACGGCCATCGGGATGGCTATCATCGTCCTCATGGCGGCTTCAACGTATCTCTGGGCGTACCTCCCAGGATTCCAATGACGACAAAAGTCAAACTCACCGACTGGGAGACAGTAACGGCCGAACTCCAGCAGTTCGGAGCCACCGGTGAGGTCAGCACTAGCGACGACAGCGTTCACGTTCAGTTTGGGAGCGCGTATATCGAGGTGACAAAAGCAGGCACCATCAGGACGGGCATGCCCCTCCATGAGCTTGAGCACGAAGGCGACGTATCACTCGTCGTCGACCACGAAAACAACGCGATTTCGATCCAAACAGACGATTTGGACTATACGTTCCGCCGTCCGTGAATTCGGTTTCACCGCTGACTAAACCCTCGTAAATCAAATGCCACCGCCTAACGCAGTCACGATGAGCACGAGTACAACCAGTACGACTACCAGACTTCCACCAGCCAACACCTGATTCTCCATCGCCTTCTGGTGGAGTCCCATATCGGCATACTCCTCGCGGAAGGCTTCGAGATTCTCCTCGTCGTAGAAATACTTCGTCTTCCACGCGAATGTTTCAGTCACAGCACAGCCAGTACAGATCGGCTCACCGGTCAATCGCTCCGTCTTGATGTGATCGCCACAAGCAATCGCCCCACAGTTCTCACAGTACGTGTACGTCTCATCCGTACCGGCTGTTTCACAGTGGACACACTGGTGGAAGCCATCCTCGGTTGTCACTCGTGAGGGCCCAGCAGCGTAATATTCGTAGGGGTAGCTGTACTCACCGAGATCTGTCGTTTGCTGAACCTCGGGGAGATACACCGCCTCAATCGATTGGACTGAGATATCCGACCGGTTCGGCTCACAGGTCTTGTTATAAGTGACGTTGTTGTCGCCGGTGTAGGTCACTGTCGTCGTCTGAGCCCGCTGCAGTTGATCGACAGCCCAGTCTTTGTACTCGGTTTCGGTCTGTCCGAACCGCTGTTTGGTGACCTCGTCGAATGGCTCCCGGATCGATTCATTTTCAAGATTGACAGTCGCATGCAGATTCTCCGAGATCAGTGCTGCAACGTCGCTGTCGGCCACCCGAGGAGAACCACGATCAGCATGGATGACAAACTGGGTTCGCTCGTTGATCCGGTGGATCACGCCAACCGATGTCTCGAAGACCGCATCCGTCTCGGCTGTCACTTCGACAACCGGCTGAAACGTGACTGCCGCATGTGGTGTCGGTAGATCAGCCGCATCGATATTCTTGATCTCTTCGATTGCTTCTTCGAGGGGTGCAGTGATCGACGCTGCTGGATCATAGGGGCGGAGAGTTTCCTCACAGAGAATCTCGATCCGACCGTTGTAGAGATCCAACCCCACATCGTCGGCGATCTCTCTGAGGTCCTCGCCGTCGATCAACTCGATTGGATACGGATCGTCCTTCGCGTCAAGATCTTCAACATACCCTCTGGCTGGTTGCGTGAACCGCCCAGTCGTGACGACCATCCCCCGCTTTGGCCCATCAAAATCGAAGGTCGCAATCGCTGAGTGGAGTTTCTGGACGACGGGTCGACCAACCGTATCCGTATGTTTACATTCGACGACGACGGCCCGACGTGTGCCGTCGACGACTTCTTCCATTAGTACGTCACGGCCTTCGTCGGCGCGGCGGTCGGCCTGCCGGACGTTCTCGTATCCAAGGTTCCGGAAGACATCCTCGACGACATCCTCGAATTCGAAGCCTGAGAGATTGTCCAAGACCGCCATAGTCTCTTCATTGTTCGTATCGAAGTGGTCTGGCAAGGGTGTTTGGACTGTGATCAGCCTCAGGCAAATCAGTGTGTGCCGATCACGATCAATCGCAAGAGCCAATCACTGCATAAAACGGACTCTCAGTGTCATCTTGAGCGATCTGATTGGTTACTGTCATCCCACCAGCTTGCATGTAGGAACTCACTAATTCAGCCCGTTCGTCCATCGTTGCTGCACGCCACGCCCGGATTGCTTTCGTCGGAAACATCCGGTCGGTAAAACTGACAACGATGGTTCCATCGGCGGCGAGCACTCGGTTGCATTCAGAGAAGATCGCTGCTGGATATTGGAGATACTGGACGGAGAGAGCACAACAGACCACATCAAAGCTGTCGTCGGCCAACGGCAGTGACTGATCGTCGTTGAAGTTCTGGACGAACCACTCGTCGTAGCGGTCATTTGCTCTAAGCTCTTCTGCGTTGAGTCCATGCCCAACGACGTGAGCCAACTCGGTCTCTGGTAAATGCGAGACCCAACTGCCCATCGCATCAAACACCCTGTCGCCCGGGGTGAGAATGCGGTCGTACAGAGTGGTTAGTCGGTTGAGAAACGTTTCGCTGGCGTGGGTAACATACCGCGGAGAATCGTAGAACGACGTATCGTCGCCATCGTCGATCTTACGGCGGTCAACGTCGGCTAACACAGTCATTGCGTATTGGAGGGCATCCAAGCGTATCAATCACACGCGGGGGTCGAACCTCCATCTCGGTGGTTTCCTCAACCACCGTGTTTGCGTCGATACCCGTGGCATCCGCCTTGTAACTCTGTCAAGTGGGTTGCGTTATGTGAATATTCTATCAATCTGTCATCAGAGGTAGGCGTTGGACACGCCGAAGTGACGCCTGCGGAGACTGGACTCCTTACGTCCACGACTGGTGGGTTTCCCCCGTCGTGGATGCAAAGTGCGTCCTTGAGACAGGAACCCTCACGATCAAGGAGCGAACGGCGTCTGCGATGAACGAGTAGGGTTAGGTAGTTCACATTCCTGCTCTGTCTCAACAACTTCTCTCATAGCCGAACGCGTAGCTGTAGGAGCAGAACGGTTTGCTTGGTGTTCCCACTGGTGTCGAGGTTCCACAGCCGTGTGGCGTACGGCTGTGACATCCTCCGCGCCGTTCACTATCGGTGAGCCGGAACTCGGCGAAGCATATAGCTTCGGGAGTGGAACCGAGATAATCATCGACGGTAACGCAAGCTACACCCTGACATACGGATCATCGGAGTCCACCATTCGTTACACAGTCAGCAATCAAACCGAGTACGAGTTTGATGGTGAATCGATTGATCTGAACGGCAAAAAAGGGTTCAGCCACGAATACGGAGAGTCGGCGACCGTACTGTGGGAACAAGATACCCATCGATACACAATCGGTGGGAACGCTGACCGAGAGACAATTGGTAGTGTCGCAACCACGATCGCCACAAACAACTCTCAGCGAGAACCACTCTGCTGGGTGTTGGCGTGCTCTTATCTTCCTATTTGCTTCTCGATATGAACGATTAGGGCAACAGTGAGCGTTCGGTGATGGTCACCGAAACCGTCGGATTGCGCTCGCTCCAGCTATCGGTGTCGTCGGTGCGGTAGGAGAATAGGGGGCCATCAAAGTAGTCCCCGAGAGTATACGTCCCGCTCCCGGACAGACGGTTGCCCTGAACGAAATATCGCTTCGTGACTGCCTCACTGGCAGCCAGACTGCGAACCAGTCGGGTGTTGTCCGTCCTAGTGCTGTTTGCTGTCACATCGACATTGTCGGTTTCAGCGTACCCATCAGTAAGCAAGAGCGTCTTGAACTTGTTCTCCTCAGCTGGAATCAAAGCGAGTATGCCGAATGGCCAGACGCCAATGTTGCTGATTTCGACAGCTGTTTGACTACTGTTTCGAACCGTCATATCAAGCGATCCGGGGCTATCGACTGTCACGGCCGTGTCGACCGCCTCGATATCGTAATCGAGCGGCCCCGCCATATTGGAAACACCGATGTCGGTGATGGTGTATTCGGGGTCACCCATGCAGCCAGCGAGCCCGGCCATCGTCGCCGTTGCGACGCCAAGATACTGCCGGCGGTTCATTGCTCTCCCTCTCGGAGCCGAGCTGAATCAGTTGTCTGGTGCACTGACTCGTCGGTCAACTGGACGAAAACGTCCTCGACTGTCGCCTCAGCCGTGAGATCGAGTCGTTCACGGAACGCCGACAGCGTCCCCTCGTCGACGAGCCGTCCGCGGTGGAGGATGCCGATCCGGTCACAGACGAGTTCGACCTGACCGAGAACGTGGCTCGAAAAGAATACTGTCGTCCCGCGTTCGGACTCAGCGTCAACGACATCGCGCACCAATGCCACGCCATGGGGGTCGAGTCCGGTGAAGGGCTCATCGAGAATCAACAGCTCCGGGTCGCCGACGAGGCTCATCGCCAGGGCGAGCCGCTGTTCCATCCCTTGGGAAAACTCACCCGCCGGACGGTCGATGGCGTCACCGAGGCCAACCCGTTCGAGCAGCGCGGCGGGGTCGGTGTCGGCCCCTTTCGTGTCTGCGACCAACTGGAGGTGTCGCCGTGCCGAACGGTTGTCGTAGGTGTCGAATCGGTCGGGGAGGATTCCAATCTGTTGATGGCAGGCGACCACGTCCGTCCACGGATCGAAGCCGAGTACGCGTGCGGTTCCAGCTGTCGGTTTGCTGTAGTTCATCAGGAGGCCGATGGTCGTCGACTTCCCGGCCCCGTTGGGGCCAAGGAAGCCATACACTTCTCCCTGTTCAACGGTCAAATCAAGGCCGTCAAGAGCGGTCACCTCGTCGTACTGCTTTCTCAGACCCTCTGTTTTGATAGCCGGGACTGTCACACCAGATCACCCCGCTCGAACTGATAGCGAGCGATTCCCAGCGGGACGAGCAACCAACACAGGAGTATCACGGCCCCCGAGAGCTCGTGGAGGTAAGCCGGTGGTGTTTGTCCGTGGAACGCACTCTCGACGGTGTAGATGGTGATGCTCGTCGGGGTTTCGAGCTTCGTGATGACGGCGTCGAAACTCGCACCGGAGTTCCCGACACCGAGCAACCAGTTTGTCAGGACGCGATACGCTCTCCCAGGAGAGAGCCGGAGAAGCAGAAAAAACAGCCCGTCGGCCGGCGCGCTGAACGAGTTTACTGATGCTGTGCCAACAGTCGTCCCTGGGGACGCAGCACCGACAGTCGCGTATATCATCTCGGCGAACTTCGTCCAGAAGGCTGTGAAGACGAGATACACACCCCCAAGCGCGGCACCGGCGGCCCGGACAGTACTCGTTGTGACTGCAGAGAGAGCCGTCCCGACCGATACCAGCGACATGACATACACCAATGTCGCCAGTAGGACACCACAGAACAACAGCGGCGAGAAGGCTCCAAACCGAATGAGGCCGATCACACCAAGGGTGACAGCGGCGGCCGAGAGTGGGATTGCGAGGCCAGCACTGCGGCCCAGAATCTTTCCGACAAGAATATCACTCCGAGTCATCGGCAGGCCGAGGACGAACTTCAGGCTTCCCGAGGTTCGTTCGCCGACGACCGACCGATAGCTCAAGAGGAGGACACCAAGCGGGAAGAGAAACGAGCCGGCAGTCTGGAGAAAGCCGATGGTCATGTTTGATCCCAGTCCCTGCCACCCGACGTAGGTCGGCCGGTAGCCCCACAAGACGATGAGTACAGCGAGAATCCATGGCCCCTTGGCGGTCAGCAGTCCGCGAGCCTCCTCGCGAGCCAGCGGGAACCAGCGCGGCCGAGTACCGGCCACCGGAGTCACAGGCCACCTCTCTGGAGGGGGAACGCTCGTTGGCACTGCTGTAAACGCTGGTCGGGAAAACTCACCGTCAACAGGGCACCATGCCGAAGTGCTGTCGCGTGTTCACGTTGAGACATCTGCTAACCGATTCAGATACTGAACGCCTGTACCTTACGATAGGTTCAACGCGGATTGAACACATCTTACTAATCTGGCACCCCTGCTATATTCGCACTATCCATCTTGCACGCCAATCAGACGAACCCTCGTGGGGTTGAAACTGCCAGAGGGTCTCCCGCCCCGTCGACGTATGCGTGTTTTAACTGAACCCTTATACGGTTAACACTGTGGAGCGAGGAACCACCGCCGTCTTGCGGATGTTGATCGTTCCGAAAAGGAATGGGCGCTGCAGGCTCACGTTCCCCGGCGGAATAAAGTGTCATCTCGGCACCTGAAATTCCGCTCTCACGCGTGAGAGACGCTTCTATTGTGGTTCACGGAGAACCCAATGAGTCTCGAACCGATCACACCTACGCAAGCATTGGAGATGTACCTCGCTGACCGCGAAAGTGAGGTCACGAAATCAACGATCCGGTCTCATCGATCACGGCTAAAACCATTTCTACGATGGTGCAATGAGAAGGATATTGACAACCTGAACGAGCTCACCGGCCGTCTACTGCATGAGTACCGACTCTGGAGGCGTGAAGAAGGCGACATCAACGTCGTCACTGAGAAAACGCAGATGGATACGCTTCGTGTCTTCGTCCGCTGGCTCGGGACAGTTGATGCGGTTGAAACAGATTTGCACACGAAAGTTCTGTCACCTGATCTGAAATCAGGTGATAACGTCCGGACGGTAATGCTGGAGGATGAGGAAGCTGAAGAGCTTTTATCGTACCTTTCGAAGTACCAGTACGCCTCACGAGCTCACGTTGTTGTTGCCCTGATGTGGCACAGCATGATGCGTCTCGGTGCTATCCACTCACTGGACAAGCCGGACTACAATTCGGAAGAGCAGTATATCCGGGTGGTTCATCGACCCGATACCGACACGCCAATCAAGAACGGCAAAGACGGTGAGCGACATGTTGCTCTCACCGACTTCGTCTGTGACATCATTGATAGCTGGATTGCTGACAAGCGGCCTGATGTGACTGACGAGTATGGTCGTGAGCCATTGATCACAACTACTGATGGAAGAGCACATCTCACTACGCTTCGAGGCGATTGCTACCGGAGTACACGACCCTGCTTCTATACAGGAGAGTGTCCACATGACCGGACGGTAGACGAGTGTGTCGCTACCGACTACGGGTCAGAATCTGAATGCCCTTCCAGTGTGAGTCCGCATGCTTTCCGACGTGGGGGGATCACCCACCACCTCACGAATGACGTGCCAAAGAACGTCGTATCTGATCGGGCCAATGTCTCTACAGCAGTCTTGGACAGACACTACGATCAACGAGACGAGCAAGAGAAAATGGAAAACAGGAGAGAATATTTAGATAATATCTGATAGTCAGTCCGCTTCTCTCAATATTTCAATTGCTCTCGAAGAGGTAAGTGAGATCACCACCACCTCCTTACTTTGCAGGCCGATCTGCATGTGATATTATTCAGAATCGGCTCTTGCCTGATTTGGTGAAACAGCTGTCTGAAGTGTGATATAAGAATATGCGGAGTGATGAATATAGATGTTATCTATCACAGTTACATCATGTTATTGCTGGTCTGCAACAGAGAGTGTAGCTGCCGGAAGGAATATTAATTGTTCCAATTGAATGTGAGGCAATGAACCTGGATCAAGAAGAACTCCTTATTTATATGCGTAAGATGGACGAGTATGAGTTTGAGAAGTTAGTTGCTGATGCATGGGAACAACAGGGCTGGAAGACAAAAGTAACAACTGGCTCACTTGACCGTGGAATAGATGTTATCGCTGAAAAAGAAACTCCGTTCAGTCAAAAGCATCTCATACAGGCAAAGCGGTATTCGGCCAGCAACAAGATAGGAAGTCCGGATATTCAGCAGTACAGTAGTCTCAGGCATCAAGAAGACGATGTAGATGCCGTTGTAGTCGTGACAACAAGTTCATTTTCCACTCAAGCACGGCAGACAGCTGACAAACTAAATGTAAAACTAATCGACGGTAAAGCTTTGTGCAGGATAATATTTGATCTTAGCTCTCAACGATTCCTCTCGAACTATTTTACCACGTATACAATCGACAAAACAAACCTGGAAACCCGCGCGAGAGGAATTGAAAAGGCGTTTTCAGATTTAATAGGCGGTGAAATCCGACTTGTCGAAGATATGGCTATCTCTGAACACATTGACGAGTATAATAAAGACCAAGTCGTTGCTACGCTGGATATGTCTGATTGGGCGAAGGAAACCGTCCGAAATGGATTCGGATTTTTCGCTCTTGACCGGAACCTTCCCGGTCTCTTCGAAGATTCTGAAGAGTCGACAAATATTACTGAACAGGTTCTTGAAAATAATCTGACGGTTCGACAGGTAATCGCGATCCTAGGGCAAAACGGAGATATGCAAAAAGCGGTCAACGAGATCCACAACAACTGCGCAAAGGATGACCCTGACACGCTCACCATTCTCGGATTCACTTTCCTGATATATTCACTCAAATGGGCCGCAAAAAAAGAAGAGGTGTGATTCCTCGTTGGTTTGGTGTATATAAAATACCCTTCGGTGGCCACAAATTCGGGAACGCCAGACTCAGTGTGCCACTCTCACACTTTTTATTCTGTGCGATTGGTGACTTTCAGCTTTCGTTCTCGGATAAATCAATCCAATTGTGCTGACTACTCTCTACCTTTCACGGCGGTTCTGATAGACTTCTGAGAAGGAGTCGCTAGATGCGGTGAGTGAGCAACCTGTACTGACCGATTTGAGATATCGACTTCTGGCAAAGCTATGTTTCGAGATACGCGCTTCCCTCTTGCACTGCCATCAGCGTGTCATAGAATCTGTCCTACACCCGCCTTCTGGCGATGTGGAATCAGTAGATTCGGTCTCTAAGCCAGCGTTTAGAGTATAACTATCCTAATCTCACACAATGAACCAACCATGAGATCCTTTCTATGACACGCTCCTGCCATTCCTAGCAAGAATCCGATAGACCTGTTTCGCTATCCTCGGCAAGAACTTCAGCGGAATAGGATCAGTCGATACAGATAAACAGAGGATTCTTCGGTTGGTCACGTCATCGTGGATGCCCCCGTCTGACATCTATCTCAAACTCGCCATCTTCATCATCCCACATAACTCTGAACTGGCGTCCATCATCTAACATCCAGACCATATATTCGCACCTTTTCTCGTCCTCCCATTGCTCCGATCTTAATCGTGCGATACCTGTGAGATTATCCCAAAGCTCCAATAACTGGTAAGTCTCCTCGGCCGTTAGCGGTATCTCTGGAAGTCCCTCAGGAAAATCATCGGGCACCCGTCGAGCAGGAATTGGCGTCTCCGCAATTGGGTGTACAAGCATACAGGTTACAATTGAAGAAATCATCAAAAAAGCTATCCTGAGTCACGCACTGTGGGAATGGTTATATCCTATCTTTGGCAGCTGGGTTTGTGCCAGATGGACAGCGCATATCTCGCACCGAAACAGTGTCAGAAATATATCTCTTGAGTCGGTTAGTCCAAGGAGTCTAGTGGATATTCAATCCTGATCTGCTAGATTCGGGTCACAGGCCGTCTATCGATTATATCTATCAGTTCATGGCTGAAGACGCACTAGATCGTTTTATACTTCAGTTGAGGGTTCTGTTCAATGGTATATAGTGCGTAGTTGCCGCTCACTGGTCTATTCGGAGTTTCTTTGCTAACAGCGTTGAGTGAATAATGGGTGAGCCCTCGTCGGTCAATCGTTTCTGTTTGGTGAATGTGCCCACTCACTGTTGCTTTCGCTGTATCGGTGAGTATGTCTAATACCTCTTTTCGATCCCAGAGATATGCTCGTTCGGGGTATTCCTGAAACCATGCATTTGCTGTAATGTCAAACCTACCAAGTGGGTGATGAGACAGAACAACTGCATCTTCAGGTGTTGATTCCTGCAGCCAGTTTTGTTGTTCGACACCAAGGGTTCCCCGGGCCCCAACATCGACCTTCGTTGAGTCGAGATACACAAAGCGTTGGTTGCTGATCTCAATAGTTCCATAAAACGAATCTTGACCCAAGATTTCAGCAATCGTCGATTTTGAAAGTGTCTCGATATCGTGATTCCCCAAGAGATACGTGATCTCTGATGGCCATTTCTCAAAGAGATCCTTGAGGGTATGTAATTTTTCGCGGTCTTGTGTAGCACTCCTATCTTCTATCAAATCACCTATGATAAATGTGTGTGCTAATTCGGTTTGAGCAAGTACATCGTTCTTTATTTCTTTCAATGTTTCGATAGTTTCTGATCGGTGTTCTTCCCGAAGATGGATATCCGAAAGAAGAGCTACTGATTGCATGAGTTGCCTCTCATTACGACCTGGAGCCAATTGATTGGATTCTGATTCATAATAGAGACTTTCAGACCGTCGAAATAGAGGTTTGTATTGGGTGTTTGTACCCCTATATAGGAAAATGAAATTAAATATACCAATTAACCGCCAATACCCGACAATAGCAAGAGTTTGCTGTATTTGATATAAATACTACAATTATAAATCGGTTTTAGTAGCTTTTGTCCACACTTATTCGATGGTTTCCGACTCCAACCTGTGGACTAGTACCGCAACTCGACGAAAGGTTTTGACGGCTGTTGGGGGATCGAGCATTGCCGGGCTTGCAGGATGTAGTTCAGCACAAGGCAATGCTGATGCTGATGATGACTCATCTGACGGTGAACAGGATGTTGCAGATCAAGTAATCATCACCGGGCCACTTGACGGCTGGGCAAACTACGGTCAGCTCCGTGAGAGCTTCATGGAGAAACACCCTGGTATTGAGTGGCCGGAAGGAACAAAAAACAGTGGGCAGTCTCTCAATGCGTTGCGAAACGAGGCGAATAATCCTAACCACGATGTAGCCCACCTCGGAATTACGGACGGGCTCAAAGCAGCTGATGAAGAACTGCTCCAACCGTATGAACCGACCAATCTTGATGAAGTTCCTGACGGGTTAGTTGACGCCGATAACCGATGGACGACTGCCTATTTCGGCACGATTGCGATGGCTGTCAATACGGAGCTAGTTGACTCCGTCCCGTCTGGATTTGAGGATCTACTTGATGAAACATACAACGACACGATCTCCTTTTATGATCCCACTTCGGCGTTCAACGGGTTCGTTGCGTTTACGAATATGAATCTGGCAATGGGGGGCTCGCTTGACAACTACGATCCGGGGATTGAATACCTCAATGAGCTCAATGAGATGGGTAACATTGCTGGCGTACCAGCTCAAGGGCTCCAAACCAGCTTCCTCCAAGGACAGTTCCCAATCTACATTGCCTACGACTTCAACATGTATCAGGCTAAATATCAGTCTGATATGGATCCTGACCAAGTGGAGATTGTGATTCCGTCCGAACTCTCAATTCAGGTACCTTACGTCGTTGGATTAGTTGATGATGCACCTCGACCTGAAGCTGGCAAACGGCTGGTGGATCACCACCTCAGTGATGAAGGCCAACGGCTGTTTGCTGAAGCCTACGTGAACCCCTCGCGTCCGATTGAATATCCAGACACTATCGCTGAAAGACGTCTTCCGGAAGAAGCCTATTCGTCGTCTGACTCAATTGACTATCAGAAACTCGTTGAGGTACAGAATGCGGCACGCGAACGGTATGTCAATGAAGTAGCCTGATACGTAGAATGGCTGGAGATATTCAAAACCAATCTGGTATTCGCTCTATTCGGCTGCAAGGCCGATTAGATGCTGTTGAGTCATATTTACCCTTCGCGCTTTCTCTGCCCTTAGCGATTTTGTATCTGCTGTTTTTAGGGCTCCCACTGGCGACAATTGTACAACTCAGTCTCCAAGGTGAAACGCTTTGGAGCAACTATGTGGCGGTCTTCACTGAGGCTGCATATCGCCAATCGATTCTCGTTAGCCTACAAATAGCCGTCACAGTCACAGTAATCACCACTTTGGTGGGACTGACCATTGCCTATTTCCTCTCAAAAAATGAATTTCCTGGAAAACGGATCGTCATATCGATTATAAATTTCCCAACCAGTCTGCCTGGGATCCTCATCGCGTGGGGCATTATTGTCGTAGTTGGGCGACAGGGTATTTTTAGTCTCTTAGCTAGCGATATTACCGGTGCAAGACCGGGAACATATGCCTTCGCAATCGGGTACTGGGGGATCTTAGCAGGATATACGTATTTCACTCTTCCCCGAGTGACGATGACTTTGCTGTCGTCTCTGGAAAACTTGAATCAAGAACTCGAGGAAGTCGCATACAGTCTTGGTGCCTCTCGAATTCAGACGTTTCGTCATGTGGTTCTTCCCGAAATAATGCCTGGCGTCGCCAGTGCGGTTGTACTGGCATTCAGTATTAATATGGTTGCTTTCGGTACTGCGTTACTCCTTGCTGCTGGGGAGGTATCAGTTCTCCCGCTTCAAATCTATTCAGTAATCTTGGGATTTGGTGATTACAATCTCGCGTCTGCGCTGGCAGTGGTGTTGACCGTCATTACACTCGGTGTGATCATGAGCTATGGATACTTTTTCGGAGGGAGTATCTATGACTGAGTATGCCTCTTCTCGAAGATTACCGAACATACTCGGTAGTTTGTTCTTCTATTCAGTAATTGGTATTACTATCTTGTTTATCCTGCTCTGTTGAATAGCGATCTAATCGGTTGAATTCGCGGGTTAGAAGGGTGAAGTCGAGGAATCGACTCTGTCCATGGAAATCGATCTCCTCGACTTCGTTGAGCAGTGTCGGCACCTAGTCAAACAAGCATTGGGAAAGCACGCGGGCGAGCCCGCCAGCGGCGGGTTCGCCCGCTGGAAGCACGTCGTGCTGCACTGTCTTCGACTCGAAGATGGACACAGCTACCGAGAAACACCGAATCGGCTGAAGTACATGGCCGAGATTCGTGACGTACTAGGCTTAGATCGAGACAATATTCCAGACTACAGTACGATCTACAAATCGTTCGACCGGCTGAAAATGTGGGTCTGGCGGGCGTTGCTGCGCGTTTCAGCGCAGCAACACCCGCAGTCTGGCCACGCTGCACTCGACAGCACGTTCTTCGATCGCCGCTCGGCCTCGTCGTACTACCGGCAACGGTCAGGAAGCAACGTTCAAACGCTGAAAGTCACGACATTAACTGATAGAGAGTCTCTTGCTGTCCTTGATGTACATATCTCTGCTCGGTGGAAGCATGATACGAAGACTGGGCCGCAGGTCGTCCGCCGAAACGCGGACGACCTGCAGTCAGTGGCTGCTGACAAAGCCTTCCACAACTGGGTCACGAAATACGAGTGGTACGCTCTCGGCGTAGAGCCACTCATTCTACAGCGTGGATCGAGAGCTCTCACGATCGGACACAACGCAGTCATCCGATCAAAAGGCTACGCTCAGCGGTGGATGGCCGAAACATCGTACTCAACAACGAAACGCTCGCTCGGCGATGCCGTGCGAGCGTTGGGCTGGTATCGACAGTTCCGTGAAATCGTCTTGATGTTCGCTATCTCGAACATAGAACCCCTCTGTGAACCGCTCTAACTATGACTCAGCACCTATTCAACAGAGCAGTTTATCCTACTCCCGATATTAGTTATTCTTCTGTATTCATTTGTGGGGTCACTCTCCGGGAATTTGATTGAGTCATTTACTTTTGAATATTATCGAGAAGTGTTCGATGGTGGGTTTGACCCACTCATACTTAGTTTGCAACTCGCAATCGCCACGACGATTCTCGATGTGGTGATCGGAGTGCCGGCGGCTTATACGCTTGATCGATATGACATTCCGTTTGCTGACCGACTTCGGGATATTACCATTCTCCCGATGGCTATTCCTGGAATTGTTCTGGGGATTGCTATTGTCCGGACATGGGGTGTCCCGAAATTTGGCGTTGATCTCTCAGGGACAGTTCTCTTGCTGCTGATTGCACACGTGATCTTCACTGTTCCGTTTATGATCCAAACAACGACCTCGGCTCTGCAGTCTATTGATTATCAAGCCCTTGAGGAAACCGCTCAGAACCTTGGGGCCAGTTGGTCACAATGTTTTGTTCATGTGTTGCTTCCAAATATCTACAATGGGATTCTCAGTGGGGCAATTCTAACGTTTGCCCTTTCGATGGGTGAATTCAATATTACCCTCTTTGTCTATAATCCGACTGATAAGACTCTCCCAATCGAGATGTTTGGTGGATTTACTACTTCAGCTGTCGGTCAAGCGAGTGCGTTGTCTGTAGTGTTTGTTGCTATCATCATCGTCTCGCTTTGGTTGATCCAGTATCTTGGTGAGCAGGATCTTCCAAAGGTGGCCAATGTATAGCTTCCAAGCCATCGTCCTGCGTGGCTTCATCCCAGCCTTCGATAAGTTGTAACAACAAAACAATGTCAGAAATACACATACAGAATTTGACGAAACGGTACGGGACAACTGAGGCAGTCGATTCAGTATCACTTTCCATCCCTGATGGAGCAACGTTCGGTCTTGTAGGCCCCTCAGGATGTGGCAAATCAACGCTGTTGCGAATGATCGCCGGATTCGAACAGCCAACGGCCGGGGATGTCCGGCTTGATGGGGCTTCAATTCTTGATGTTTCACCCCAAGAGCGTGATATTGGCTTAGTCTTTCAGTCGATCGCTCTGTTTAATAATATGAGTGTCATCGATAACGTCTCATTTGGGCCTCGAATGCGAGGTGAATCTGAGGACGAATACCTAGACCGAGCCCGCGACATCCTTGCTATGCTTGGTATTGCGGATCTTGAAGACCGTGATCCTCGAAATCTCTCTGGAGGACAACAACAACGGGTTGCCCTTGGCCGTGCGTTGGCGATCGAACCTGAAATCCTCCTTTTGGATGAGCCAATGACAGGCTTGGATGCGAAACTCAAGCGACGACTACAAAAAGAAATGGTAGAGCTGTTTGCCGACCTCGATATCACAGCGATCCATGTGACACATGATCAAGAAGAAGCCATGATGATGTGTGATCAAATTGCAGTGTTGAATGACGGGAGTCTCGAACAGGTCGGTACTCCAGCAGAACTGTATGAATCACCTTCAAACCAATTTGTAGCAGATTTTATTGGCACCTCAAATCTGCTGTCTGCAACTGCGACAGGCGATTATCTAGATTTCGGCTATACACAGGTTCCCCACACTCATACTGAGGAAGGTGAGGTCACTGTTAGTATTCGGCCTGAACATATTGAATCTGGAACTGGCGCACTGCAGGCAGAGATTACAAATCAGTTCTACCTCGGTGAAAAGGTGCGCACCTATGGCCGGCTTCCAGACGATACAGAGATCGTCTTCGATGAAACTCAATCAAGTGTTCACCCCGGGGATGAGGTTGCTCTCTCCCTTGATACAGAGTTGGCCCAAATACATCCAGCTGAAAAATGATACGCATAATACTATCTGCTGAGCGGATTCAGGCTCATGTTACACTCTCTAACAGCTACGCCCAACCCCTAAATCTGAGATGTCGTTGTATACTGGACAGCAACCGATGTGATTGGTAATGAAGATTGCGTTGAGACTCATTATCTAATGGCCTGAATTGGGTCCCATGACAGTCACTACATCAATTTCCTCCATCGGAACAACGATTGAATCCGCAAAAGAAACGGTTCAGATTGAGCAGCGTCGAGTGACTGACGAGATCGAAGCCTATGAGCAGTTTGCGACAAAACTTACAACAATATCGACGACTTCTCTCTCACACCTTACTTCAGGTACGTTCGATACCACCGTCGAACAGGGTGTAACCTCCGAAACGAGATCGATTCAGAATCTCTTTGAGGAGACCGTTATGTCGGTACCACATTATGAGGAAGATTATGACGAGTCATTCATGAAACACATAGCCGCTGAATTCACTCCTGAAATCGCATTATTACTCAACGAAACCGAATGGTTGACTGAACAGCATACGTCTGTCCTCAACTCATATATCCGTACAGCCATTACTGAGCGGAAAGAATTGGCTCAGGCACTGGAAGTTGAATATGAATCCGTTGATCATATTGGAAACCAAGTCCACGAACGTGCCCAGGAGGTCTTAGAGATCTCCCACCGTGAATTTAATACGATGGATTTTGGGGCCTTAGAGGCTCATTGGCATCGATTAGAACAAATAAAAACAATATGTGATAGCATCGCTGCAGACAGACAGGAAACGATTGACTCACCCACTCGTGCAGTTGCGTGTAGTAACTCCGACATCTCTATGAGTCGGTATCTGTATCAAGATCTTGCGTATGACTATCCGATTCTGGCTACAATTGGAATACTTGGGAGCAGTATTTATGCTCTACAAACTCAAATTGAACGTCTTATCGCCTCTGTGAACTGATTTACTTGGTCGATTTCGCTGCTGTTTGCGCTTGTTCATGTAGATCCCCGATGGGTGTCCCAACTGGCACCAGGATACAAAACAAGGAGATGAAAGTTCACGAAAAATTAAGACCCCAAGATAGCCGACACTGAGCAGTAACTCAGTTGGTTTTCATAAAAATATCGAACTACTGAAGCTCTGTATCTTGCACACTGCTAAATGATCATACTCAACTCAACATTTATCAAAGTGTCTGATAAAAGTTGCAAGAAGAGTCTTTATGTTAAATTCGGATCAAGCAGGAGACAGGGCTGCTGTCGAAGACCATACCGAAGAGCTTGTACAGGAAGCGTTTGAGGCCTCTAAACCTACATTGATCGAGGCTCCTCCCAGTAGTGGAAAAACCACTAAGGCGCAAAAGAGAGCCGCCGAAGCAGAGAACCCGGTAACATATCTTTGTGGGCGCACCGACCTATACGATGAGGCACAAGAGTTCTTCGAATCTGAGGATGGCGTAACGGCAGAGGTAATCCCAAGTCCACATCGTGATTGTCCATCATTTAAAGAAAACAAGCCGGGAAACGAAGAGAGGCTTGAGAAACTGTATAACAAAGGGTACTCTGGACAGAAAATCCATTATTCAGACCCTGAAACTGCTAAAACGCCGTGTAGGGACGATGGAGAAACGTGTAACTATATATCCAAACTTTCTAGTATTGAAGAAGAAAACGAGACAATTGATATTTTAATAGGTCATCACAGTCATGCACATCGTGAATTGTACGTCAAAGATCGTATCGTCATTTTCGATGAATTCAATGCTGGCGCATTTCTTAGCCAGTATCCTGATCCAGAATCAGATATTTCAGATTCTCCAAGAAAGATCATTCCTGAGCTATTAGACAATCTTGATGACTCAGAAACTGATTTTCCTTCTGAAGACTTTCAGGACATCACTGATATTCTCATCAATCGGAGCGATCCGGCCAAACGTGATAAAGCAATAAATTGGTTCATTTCGGAGGGAGCTTCAAGATCTGCCGCTGAGGATTCAGAGTACGTTGAGCCGAACATCGACCTCAAATATGATGACTCCCACCTGATGGCTCCATTTCTTACGTTTAGTTTGCTCTGTATGAGGCGAGTAGGAGAAGGGATTGAGATGGCACCACATCCGGATGATGACTACTATGATACGTGGGAGAAAGCAGATTTGATTCCAAGTATTAGGGTAGTCCGCGATCGAAATAGCGGCAAAATGTATGTCTGGAGGCCTCCAGATCTTAATTCAGCTGAACAGGTTATTGGGCTCGATGGAACTCCAACATTGAAACTTTGGAACCTACTTCTTCGACCCGAATCTGAAAGCGGTTTTGATCATCGGAAAGTTGTCGACAGGCAAGATTTCATCAAGTACGTACGTTCGGGCATGAATATGTCATTGGTTCAAGCTGGTAACGGTGCCCATCCGTATGCTAGCGGTCGAACATATAACCCAGATAAAGATCGTTTTGCCGCTATTCATGCCTTGGAAAACCAATTATTTCCGCTCATTTCCCCTAAGCAAGCGATTGAGCAGTATAAATACGAAGGTTTGCTCTCTGACCATGTGGAACCTCTATGTAAAAACCCGAATGATGGTGAAGATATTTTTGAGTATTCCAGATGGAGAGCATGCAACTTTGCGAGTTTGAGGAGTTCAAATGTGTTCGATAAAGATGATTTAGGCGTCGTATCAGGAGCTCCCCATCCCGGTGATGACATTGTCAAAATATGGGCTGGACTATGCGGAGAGGAAGCATCTGCAGAAGGAAAAGGTATGAAAAAAACATTTGAGCCTGATGGAGACAAAATCTACGAGCATTTCGCACATCATCAGGTGGTGCAGGCTATTCTACGATTTGGACGTCGTGATTCAGTTATCTCTGAAGGGGGTGCAACAGTATATGTCATTACGCAGTTGCTGCCAGACTGGTTCACCATTGATACCGAGTTAGAATTTCATGCACAGGACAATGAATCAAATATCGTGAAACAATTGAAAGACAGATTTGAATCTGCACAACGTGAAATTAATGATTTTAGAGTCAAAGATATGAAGTATGAAATAAAGAAGGAAAAGAGACAAAAACAGGAATTGGATGGACATACTTTGGACGAGGAAACAGTGAGGTATATTTTAAATTATCTTGAGGAGCAGGGAGTAGCCATCGTCAGAGAAAACCATGGTAAAGGTGGTGCTGACCTCTACAGGTGGAATAAAGAAACTGTCGTAAGGAAAATCAATGGAAGAAAAGCTGCAATAGCGGACAATCATGTTTACCTTTTTTAATAAGTATAAGGTTCTTTCCTAACTGAGTGAAACAAGGATCAGATTAGAGATATTGTTACTGATTGGCGTGCAAGATGGATCGCGCGTATCTTGCACTGAATACTTACCATCTCAGTCATACAAAGTCTTTCAAAAAAGTAATACACTCGGCATTCAGTGGTCAAATAAACATTAACCAACAGTTCTAAGTCAAATTGTTGTTTTACTTCATGTCAAACATTGTGTATAGTTCCAAAGAGTCCTGAGATGATATCTGATATAATCTCTCCTACCCCACGGTCTTGAGTTGATTGATCGTTTTGCTCGGTGTCTGAATCTGTTGTTGATGTGGGTTTATCCTGTTCACTGGCTCCATTAGCTGGCTCGGTATCACTACCATCAGTTGAAGTCTCAGTAGATTCTCCAGTGGCCTCATCGATATTCTCTTCTCCATCTCCATTTTCAGTTTGTTCAGTTGAACTTGTCTCTGTTTCCCCATCAGTCGTTGCTGAGTTTGCCGCATCTACTTCGGGATTAGCTTGTTGTTCAAGCGTGTCCGAAACCGTTGAACTCTGCTGTTCAATCAGATCACCTGCAGACGCAGTCTCAACTGAACCCAGTCGTTTGAGATCGTGGGCGATCAGAACCGACTCTCGTGGTAAATCCCCCTCAATTCTATCTGTAGAGACAACTTCACCCACGACTCTGTATTTACCCCTTCGTATTTCGCTCAACTGCTGTTGTTCGATAGAAGAAGCCGCCATGATTCCCATCAGATCATCACGATTTTCTGGTAATTGCTCCCACCCGACGCCACCGTGTAAAATAACATCCACTGGTGGCAATTGACTACCGGTTGCAGATTCGACCACTCGCTTGGTGCTGATAGTGTTCATATATAAATTCGTCTCGAAGCTAATTGTCTCACCATCGTACGCCGAAGGGTTCGCTGACACTTTGGAGATATCAGATATCGACTGTGCGTCGTACCTTTTGTCAATTGTATATAATATTGGTGTGCTGGAATCAGTCGGCAGAATATCGTCTTTCTGTTGTGCTTGGATGAACTTACCAGCGGGTGAACTTGGATCAGCGATAATTCCGGTCATTGTTACTGGTGTGTTGTCCCAGTATTCAGTTTCATATGACGCCGTGACAACGTGGGGCTGCGAAATATCTCCCAATACGCTTCTAATATTGTCACCATCTAATTCATTCAGCACGGTGCTGGATTGCTCACCGACTGTTCCGAACAACTCTTTCGGGGGTAATTGCTCATCAACAAGCACCCCTGCCGTCGCTGCAAAGGTGCTTTCCTCGTAATCTATGGAAATACTACGATGGTTCGCATCAATCTCAACATACTGCCGATCATACTCCCCGGTGTTCTCGTAGACTTCTCCAATACTCACCTCAGATGGATTTCTAAACTCGACACTATCCGCAATGATTGGTTCAATATCCAACCTGTTCTGATGCCCCGTGAGAGTAATATCACCGAGGTTAAACGATGTGCCATCTACTGACGCATAGCCTTCTTGTGGCTCATCGGCAGTAAATACAAGATAGAGTTTATTTGAGGTGGCAAGCACAAACGCTTGTGATGCAGCATTTTCTGCAACTACATCAGGAACATCTTCCCGGACTTCGTCAACTTCAGATTGGATAGAATCAGGGGCAACAAATGCTGCTCCATCAACGGATACTGTAGTTCCTAGATCTTGAGTATCATTTTGTACATCACCGTCACCTACATTGTCACCAACATCACCATCACCTACATTGTCACCAACATCACCATCACCTACATTGTCACCAACATCACCATCACCTACATTGTCACCAATACTCTGCGCTACTACTGGAGTGGCTGTTCCAACCGACGCTGCTATCAGCAACAACAGGATGATCACTGATTGTTTGATTCTGTCGTTCATAGGGTAAAATCGGATCCTCTAATCCGTATAGATGGGGAAATTACTCTGATGTGATAATATTTTTGCTCATTATTCAGAGTAATAATTATTTTAGAACGACTAAATAGACTGAATAGTGGGATTTTAAATCTGTATAATGTCTAATTTGAATCTAAGGAAGGGGTTATTCGATATTCAATTTGGGGTCGTCCTGGAGAATCAGTTTCTCTTTTTCTCCGCTCAGCAACTCCGACCTCGTATAAATTGCGGAGGAGACGGTCAGCCTGTGAACGGCTCATATCAAGATCGTTAGCTGTTTCTTCAGCTGTAGACCACTCTGCACCGATAAGATAATAAAATACTTTAGCTCTTCCTTCGATTTCATCGAAGGTTCTAGTAATATCTATCATGTTTTCGATTTATTTTGATCTTGATTATAGATTCTGTTATGGGAAGCGGTGCTGTGTGTGATTGTTCGATATATGTATGATCGACTCTATATACTCAACCATTGTGCGATTGGATGTGCTCAATTATCGCAGTGACCTCTGTTCTACATCCACTGTAATAGTTGAACTATCTCTATTACCATCATCATCAACGGTAATCAAAGTTATATCGTATTGTCCTTGCGTTCTAAAAGTACGCTCAAGAGTTTCTCCTCCTCCGGGTAGATTCCCGCCATCAACTCGCCAGATGTAGCGTTCAATCGTACCGTCTGGATCAGAGGAACCACTTGCATCAAATTTCACATCAAGTGGTGCCTCGCCAGACTGAGGATCGGCTTCAATGACCGCTGTCGGAGCTTTATTTGTATCTTCTGAGTTTTCGTCAGATTTTGATCCATCTGTTGAGGTTCCATCAGTTAAATCATCACCCACATCTACATTCTCCCCTACATCTACGTTGCTTCCCACTCCACTGTCATCATTGGACTCTGAAGATGAGAAGTCAACAGACCTGTCGGGAGTATCACAGCCATTACGTTCAAGTCCGGCTGTATTATCAACGAGGAACGCAGTTTTCATTTCACCTGAACAGACGGCAATTGGAATACTAGTATCCGCTGCTTCAACATCAAGTGAAATATGATGTTCATAATTTGAAATTTCTTCTTGTTGAATGTGAGAAGCAAGCCAATCATCTATTTTTTCGTTGTCAACAGTTGCAACAACATCAATATCGGTTGTCTCTCCACGTCGGAGCGTTCTGTCGTTTCTTTGTGTCTCCCACTCAAGTAATTGAATCTCATTAAACTGACTCCTGCCTGAGAATTCTGTGATTACGATAGGTACATTTGCATCGTTAGTGATAGTAAACTTCATTTCGACTTCTGATTCTTCTTCATCAACCTCACCCCATTCTGCCCCAGTATCTTCAAGTATAATTCTCCCATTTGCTTTCTCACCTTCAGCATTACTCAGTGACCCTCTCAGAGATTCTATTATATCTGTGGAGAATTCTTCATCCTTTGTGGCTGAAGGGTTTCCACTGAGTCCTGCTTTCGAAAATTCGCCTGACATCTGAATATTCACATCTGATGTTTCGTCATTATTCACATGTGATTCCCACCAAGTAGGGACATTATTACGAGAAACTGATGACGTGACACTTACTGTTGACGTACCTTCTTCGATGGTTGTTTGCGGTGTTGTGACAGTTGCCATTTCATAGCCATTCATACTAACTGTTCCAGATAACTCTGACTGAAAACTGGTTATTGGATTGGTAACTGAAACGTCTGATACAACCGAGAGATCCTGTTCAGTCACGTCTCCCCACCTATTATCTTCTATTTCCATGTCTGCTGATTCGCTGGCTCCAGCGTCATTTCCAATTATACCTGAGACAATACCCGGATTCAACGCAACAAATCCGGCACCGATAACAGCAGCTGTAACAGTGATAGCACCAATGATTTTGAGTATTTTGCTCATTTTGTATCAGATATTGTGAAACTGTATTATAATATTTTTGCTCATGCTTGACAGTAATATACAGTATAAAAACCCTCTCACCCGCAATAGATTGGTTTTTCTAAAAATCCAATGTCTAATCACCTTTTGCCAGGGATGAAAATAGTCTGATTTCTTAGATATTAATATGGCTTACGCAAGACAGAATCTCTATATGTTGCACAGCCCAATTACCCAATTTTGAGACAGATGCCGCTGTTTCGAGGCGTGAAACACGTCGGTGGCAGTTATCCGATACGGCCACAGTTGCAACGTAGTGAAATCTCAGATGTCATCGACTGTTGCTGACTCACCGGACGGTGACCACTCCCGCCCCGAGTCACGAGTTAGTCGCTTGCGGGGATGGCTGACCGAACACCCGTTCCATCTCGAAACTATGTTTGCGACGGCGGCAACCGCGCTCGCTATTATCGCAACCCCGTTTCTGTCGTTTGGCATTTTCGTGGCGTTAGAGGGAGACACAACGATACTTGGCATTGGGGCTGTCTTCATGGCTGGAAGTCTGCTTTCCGCCATCGTCTTGGCAGCAACGCTGGTGAGCCACGCCAACAGTGAAATCCGACACTCGGAGTTTCCGGCCAGGACGGAGTGGAACCTCCGGTCGATAGTCTACGGGGGTACCCGAGCCGTCGAAACACTAACAGCCGTCGGCTTTCTTCTTGGGGTCGTATCGTTCATCCTCGCTGGTATAGTGGCTGGATCAGTTCCGGATCTGATTTGGCTGATACTGGTAGTCAGTGTGGTGCCGTTGCACATTACTATTCTTGCCCACGCCGCAGTAGCAATTGGTGGAACCATCATATGGACGTTGTTCCATGGAAACTAACGTAATGTATACTGCCTCGCCTCACTTGATATCGTGAGCGTGGCGGATCGCCGTCAGGCATGCCGGTGAACACGACTTCGACTACCCGAACCGATCTAATGACTCAACTGTCGCGACGGTGAGAGTGGCGATCACGCCGCCGCCGACACCCCGCGTACCGAGTGTAATCTGCTTACAATGCCGGGGAATCGGCAACAATCATATAAGCTATATTGTGACTAATTAGCGTGCAAGAACAGCGCATATACAGCATTCATAGCTCTCGCTCAGAGATGTCGTCGGTACCGAGTGGTTGGTATGCAGGTCGTCACTAACTGAAGTCGTCGATAGAGCTTTGCCCGCTACCCGTATCGGGCGAAACGTTATTCGTGTTATTGATGGCCGTGGAGGACTTTTCACAATCTTGGTTTGCCAGTACCTCTTCATATCTGCGAATCGGGATCGCTTCTTCTGCGGCTATCTGCTTGATGCCGGCAACAGGTTCGAGTTCAAGTTCCGGGTCTGGACAAAAGATTAGTCGTTCTTGGGACTTGGCATCGCTGTATGTTGACATAGTTCCGCCGCTCCCGTCTGTAGCGACGACTATTACTGCATGGCTTAGTCCGGTAAGGGTCGCATTTCGGTTGAGAAATCCTGATCGGGACGGGCCAGCGTCTATCCGCCGCTGTGCAAGTAGCAAGCCGTTGTTGTCGACGATACGCTCAAAGAGTTGTTCGTTTTCTTCTGGAAATGGGACATTGATGCCGGTGCCGAGGATGGATATTGTCTCGCCTGCTGCGTCTAATGCCCCACTGTGTGCAGCGGTGTCGATGCCGGTCGCCCCACCACTAATAATGACACGGTCTTCGGCGGCTAATTCGGCTGCTACGGTCTGCGTCCAGTCAATTGCTTCTTCACTAGCTTCTCGTGTTCCTGTGAACCCGACACTATTATCTCTTGAAAGGAGTGCTGTATTTCCTTGAGCATACAATAGTAATGGTCCAGAAACGGCTTTGAGCCGGTCGGGATATTGCTCGTCAAAAATTGGTATAAGATCAATGCCGTTCTGACGGCAGCGGTTAAGTTCTGAGAGGATCTGATTGATGGTCGCTTCGTGTGATTGGAGCGCGTCGTAAGTTGACTCGTCAATGTAGTGATACTCAGAAAATTCCGCCAGCGATGCGTCGTAGACGGCCTCTGGACTCCCGAAATCTTGGATGAGTTTCTTTGCCCTGCTGTCCGCGATCCCGGAGATTTCGGTGAGTGCGACCGCCTTAGCAATGGTTTTATTCGACGTTGTCATCGCAACTTGTCCTCATCTAGTTGTTTGATATGGGTGATTGTTGCGCCTGGTCCCTTAATCTCGGTTATATCCCCCCATCCCGTGTTTAGACCATAGACCATTCCAACCACTTCTTCAGCACCGGCCTGCCGGAGTTCGTGCGCGGCAGTAGTTAGTGACGCCCCACTCGTACAGATGTCATCAAGGAGAATTATGGATGCGTTATTTATGTCGATATTTACGCTGATCGAGTCTGATGCGTTGGTCCAGCGCGCGGGTTTTGACTCAAGTTCTTTTTGTTGAGTAATATTTTCTTCACGGGTAAGGAGTCGCCTGTACGAGAGCGGCGTGGATTTTTCGATTACCGCCCCTGTGAGTTCAATTGGTTTGGAATATCCACCGTCGTGGCTAGGGAATGGAACCACGATGTCGTAATCATCTGCTGCCCGGAGGAACCGCCGGCAAATCATATCAGTGACTGCCTTTGGAATTCCTTTGTCGTCTTCATTACACTTGGCAAACCGATAGAGGCGCAGCGACCGCTGGTCTGGATTTTTTGTCACTGGTTGGTATAGATAGAGCGCAATAACATAGAGTGACTCATAGTTCTCGTACTTGCTTATAGGCTCAACAGTTCGAAAATAATGAGTGCCAGTTAGCCATGATGGAATAGAACCTGACTGGTTAAGAACACTGTATGTGAAATCTGCCGCGGTACACTCAAGTTCCTCAAGATCTGCCTCTAATTTGTGTCGGCGGTGGTCACGAATCTGTATTGAGCGTGCCAGTGATTCGGCATTTTGCCGGATTGTTTCCTCTGAGATAGACGTGTTATGTCCATCTATAATGAGGCATAGAGTGTCTGAATCCACCGTAAGATCAGCTAAACGAGAGCGAAATGAGTCTTTACTGATATTTGAATCGAGATATACATACTGACACTCTGCATCATTAGGGAGTCGTTCGGGAGACAGCCGACGGGCACCGTCAAGTATCTTAGATGCTGAATTTTCATCAAGATATTTCATTTGCTTTAATTCGTGTTCTGATAATGCGGCGATTTTCTCAACCGTATTATATCCGTTTCGCAACAGAAAATGACCACGAACAAGATCAACGCCTGGAATCTCAAAAACCTCGCAGTGTACCGAATCGTCGTAGCGTGCCCGTAGTGTATATGCGATAGCGTCAGCATCGCCATCGAATCTATTTAGCTTCGATATTTCTTGACTTGGAACTTCCTCCCTGATTCCGGCATAGTAGAGTCGTGAAGCAATTTTTTCCATTATTTGTTACAGAAGTTAACAGGCAACCCACTTATAATGTAATTAAACGACTAATTCATTTAATCATTCATGGAACATGGTCACCGTGCTGAACTGATGCTCTGTATCGGTCACTTGGTTACCTATCAACCACTGAATGGAATGATCCGCCGAGCGATGAATACAGCCCGCGTATGCAGCAATTCTCACTTCAGTTGCTTACACAACGGCGTGTTTCTACCTATTTCTATCTGTGAAACACTGCTTACAGGGCTTTATGTTTGAGAGCGCTTTGTAGCTGTATGACAAAAAAATCGGCTGATGAACGACCCTCCAATAGTACTATTGGCGAATCCTATTACTAAAGATGACCCTGTCCAGTCTGCGCTTATCAACGAAAACAAAGCTGCGAGTCATTTTTTCGGTTGGCGTAATCACAATCATTCTGTTGATAAGTATCCAATCAGCTGCCGCCTCGGCACCACCCGTTCAAATTGAGACATCGGCAGATGTTGAAGAACCGATGCCCGGTGAACGTGTTACTATCAACACAGAAATATCTAATCTTGAAAATAATAATGACAAAAATGTGGTAGTACGGTACGTATATGTGCGTAAGGGTGGCAGTGCATTAGACACATATCGACAATCGGAAGACGTAGGTGCTATTGCCCCTGGTGGCTCGTTAACAATTCCGTTCTCATTGAAATTTGATAGTTCTGGTCAGAAGCACTTCTATGTTGAAATAACTGTCTCACAAGAAGGTGAAGATTCAATTCATACTTATAAAAAACCAATTTACATCGACGTGACAGACTCCGATCTCCGTGGTGATGTAAGATTGACAAGTAACTCTGTATCTGGTAGCAATACCGTTACCATAGAAGGTGACGCCGCAAATATTGGTGGAACAGACGTAGACTCAGTACTACTGAGCATTCCGAACACAGATTTGGTTTCGCCGAGACCGCCAAACGGCGAGTACTATGTTGGCGGGATCGAGACCAGTGAATTTGGCACCTTCGAACTTACCGCTGATATCGCCAATGGGACAGACTCAGTGCCGGTCGAAATCACCTACATCACCACCAGTGAGAACCGAGACGACGAACGGGTAACCAAAACCCAGCGGATACCCGTGACAGATACCTCATCCGGCCTCCAACAAGCACAGCAAGCCCAAGCAACAGCGACTAACGGGCCACCATCTGGTGGCGGGCCACCAATGTTGCTCATAGGTGGTGTAGCCCTCCTCGTAGTCATCAGCATCCTCGGGGTGGTGCTGTGGCGTAGACAATGAGTGTAATCGAACTTGTGGATGTGGTCAAGCAATACGAGAGCGGCGAGGAGCTGATCACCGCTCTTGATGAGGTGACGTTTCAGGCCAGCCACGGCGAGATGGTCACGATCATCGGCCCGTCTGGGTCGGGAAAGAGTACCTTGCTCAATATGATCGGCTTGCTTGACACACCGACTGAGGGATCTGTGCAACTCAATGGTCGTGATGTCACGGATTGCTCCCCAGATGAGTTAACGGAAGAACGGCGGTCAGAGATCGGGTTCGTCTTCCAGGATTACCACCTTCTTCCGATGCTCACAGCGACCGAAAACGTCGAACTCCCGACAATGTGGGAGCCACAACTGGATAAACATGACCGAGCCGTTGATCTCCTGAGCCGTGTTGGACTGAGCGACCGATTATCTCATCAACCGACCCAGCTATCTGGTGGTCAGCGGCAGCGGGTTGCCATCGCTCGTGCCCTTATCAACGAACCCGATGTGTTACTGGCCGATGAACCAACTGGTAATTTAGATCAAGACACTGGAGCCACGATCTTGGATGAGTTGACCAGACTGAAAGAGACCGAGGATATCGCTATCGTTGCGGTCACCCATGATGAACAGTTGGTAGGGTATGCCGATCGCGTCGTTAAACTGGTGGATGGGACGATCAACACATGAAGAGTAAGCACCTCTTGCGTCGATTCCCGAGTGTGTTGATGGCCTGGCGAAATCTGGGTCGTAATCGGGTTCGAACCGCCTTGGCGACACTCGGCATCCTCATTGGGGTGGTCGCAATCGCCTCGTTAGGGATGGCGACGGCCGCCCTCCAACAGCAGGCCACCGCAGATCTGCAAGGGTTATCGAATGAGGTCACCGTCTCTGCAGGGCCAGATAATTCTCATGATGGGATAACTTCCGATCAAGTTGATGATATTGAAACAGTCGCGGGCGATGCGACGGTTGTCCCAGAAAAATCAAATTTCACAACTTTATCAGCCCGGAACGGGGCTGAAACACGACTTCGAGTGACCGCACTGACAAAGGCGGATGCGATGTACAACGTAACCCGCGGACAGGTCTCAAATCGTCTCCGATCAGGAGCGTTGCTCACCGATTCCGAGGCTAGGCGACTCGGCTTAGAAATCGGCGATCCGGTATCGTACAATGACAAGCTATACCGTATTCAAGGGATTTTGTCGTCGTCGCAGGGGTTCGGTGGGGCGCGACGTGAACTCGTCGTCCCGATGTCAGCGATGGCTGAGCAAGATCACTATGATTCGGTGACTGTCTTGACCACCTCTGAGCAGTCGGTAAATAGCTTGACGACTGATATTGAGTCGTGGTTCAATGACGAAGATGAGCAGATCGTCAACGTCAGAAACTTTGCTTCCGTCCAGCAGAGTGTCGACTCCTTTCTTGGTACCTTACAGCTCGGGCTGTTAGGGATCGGCTCAATCTCATTGGTGGTTGCCAGCGTAGCCATTCTCAACGTGATGTTGATGAGCACCGTTGAACGGCGCGGCGAAATCGGCGTTCTACGGGCTGTCGGCATCAGCCGTGGTGAAGTGCTTCGGATGATTCTCACAGAAGCTGCCTTCCTCGGGGTGATCGGTGGTATTCTCGGTGTGATGGTGTCTGCGACCATTGGGGTCGTGATCTTTGAGATCCTGATTGGGAGTCCACTCGATGCGTTCAGGTGGCAAAGCGCGAGATATCTATTGTACGGGATGGGGTTCGCTGTGTTTGCGAGTGTACTCAGCGGGCTCTATCCAGCCTGGAAAGCCGCAAATGAACGCCCTGTTGAGGCACTTCGTGACTGAGACTGGGGGACACTCGGGTTCGGAATCGACATGCAAGCAAGTTCTAACAGTTGGGTTGAAATCAAAGAAAAAAATATCGCAGCCTCTGCGTTGACTGTATCCTCTGCATCGGTCATTTAGCTATCCATCAACAGCTGGATAAAATGATTCGCCAACTGCTGAATGCAGAGCGCGTATCTTTCAAAATACTACTTTGAATATTGAGTTGCTTGCCAAGGACTAACCTAGTTTTTAGGCAGAATAAATTATTTATGACTGAGAGAAATTGATAATTTTATGACTGGGATGGCGGTAACGTGGAATAAAGACGAAATCCAAGTGATCGATGAAGGAGATTTTGAAAAAAAGGTTGTAGATATCATCGACGGATTCTTTCAAGATATAGATGAATATTCTGCAGTTACAGTTGAATGGAAAACTGAAAAAAGAGATCACGATTGCGTGTATAAAGTTTCACAAGAACCGTTGGTTCATCTTGATCGAAGTCGGTGCTTTATCGATATAATTGGACAACAGAAAGGTGGTGAATACAAGGTAGATCTCAAACCATCAGGTTTTGAAATAGAGACTCGTTCCACCGGTCATAAAGAAGAACTAACATTCCTACAGTTACGGCCCGAAGGAATAGCAATGGATCCAGAGGAAGAGGAAATATTTCTCAGTGGAATACCTGAAGATATAAAAGACGAGATTGTCAAAAGGTTCCCTACTGGATGAATTAATCTTACAAATATGTTTGTTTGCAGGATAAAGTTATAGAATGTCTAGGATCTCTCCAGAATCACTGATAGAATGGATAATTTATATTACGGTTTCAATTGTTCTATCACCAATTCTAATAATAGGAATGGGACAAATCTGGGAGATGGGAGTTTCCATTTCTCAAACGGGAACTTCGTATATATACGGGATCGGAGCTACAATTATAGCATTATTTTTGATTTATTCCCTCTTTTGTTTGTATATATCCCGTATTTTAACGAACAAATTACCATTTTAACCACCCGGAAATAAGAATAATCTCATAGTCTTTAATCTTCAAAAGAGATAGCTCAGACAATGCTCATTGATGAATTGAGTCTCTGTATCGGTCATTGCTCGACGTCCCCATCTTGAGACAGATACCGCTGTTTCACTGTCTTCGGTAAGAGCCGAGTATAATATTTGGGCTCGTCAAAAATTGAGATGGTATTTTGACTAGCGGTAACAGTTTTCGTGGTTCGTAGATCTGTCCGGACGAATCAATCACTGGACGAGTAATTTTTTAGATATCTGTCACCAGCATGGGCGACGATTATGAGTAGCGTCACTGTCGTGTCGGCGGAAGATTGCCCCTCAGCTATTGCCGAAATCAAAAATCTTGACGGTTAAATTTTAATACTTACATAATCGCTTAATTCACCGATTCAGCATCTGCTACTGACGACGGTAGATTTCAATCGACTGGAACAGATGGTTGATAGTGTGACAACTGTTACCAAGTCAGATCTATCCGTGGATTCGCCTATATTACACGAAGATCAGAAGACTATAGATATCGTCAAATCTTGGCATCCGCGATCACCGCTAAAAGAAACAGCCAAATTTACCGAGGCAACACCGCCACCACTGTCCGCCGGTGGCAGTTCTCACTAGCTTCCTCTTCTCCCGCTTGTCTCCAACTCACTCGTCTTTCTCTCCCTCTCGCGCCTGTATAAGATCGGTTTACCCCGCATATGGTAAGTTTGGTATCTCACCCCCAGAAGCATTTCTGGTCAGATTTGAAAATTATACTCCCCCCATGTGGGTTAATCAATCAATTAAATTTCGCCCATAGATTCCGCATAATATTTTTGACTATTACGAAAGCTATCCCAGGCCCTATCGCATGTCTCGCCGTTGCTGGAAGCCCACCTAACGAAGTCAGCATATCCTTTGTTTGAATACAATAACTACAGCCCCCTCGACGGTTGGTGTATGCCAATATTGCCCGATTGATGACCAAGCATGAGATCATTACCATAACCTCCTCCCCAGCTTACAGAGACAGTCTTCAAACACAGACGAAATTCAGACCGATACCAATCTGTCAGATTAAGAACCTACCGCAGCATCTTAGTTGGAATCCCCTCCAACATGATAATTTTTTGAATAAAATTGGTGGCTGGTTTAGGAAGTTTCGCTCGCCAGCCATCGACCGATAGTATCGCTTGACAGCTAATTCCGAAATAACTCATAGCAACATGAAAGTGATAATTAACCCGAATACAGACGCACAGACACATCAACAGCCAATTTCGCCATCTCTGAGGTGGTCTGCATGAGCATCGCTCTTGAAGACCTCCCCGAGGAGATGCAACAGATGATAGAATCACATAAACAGACGCTTGAACCGCTCTCTCCTGAAGATGGTGTCGAGCAATATCTTGAATCCAAGACGGGAGAGATACGCTCACAGACGGTTGAGGAATACAGCAGAAAACTTGATCATTTCCTTGATTACTGTGACCGAAACGATATTCAGAATCTAAATAACCTCAGTGGCCGTGACCTGAAGGATTACGCAAAATACCGGCGAGAGAACACAGCGCCCAATGGGAGAGAATTGACGAATAAAACTCTGAGAGATGACATGTATATATTGCGAGACATGTGTCGGTACTTAGCCGAGATTGAAGCGGTTGACAGAAATCTGAGTAAAAAAGTCGATATTCCTTCGCTAAATGTCGGTGATGGCGTCAGAGATATACAGATGGATCCAGACCGTGTAAATCAGATTCTGAAGCATCTCGATACGTACGAGTACGCTTCGAGAAATCACGTTATTTGGTGTCTAAAAACCGAGACAGGTCGGAGACCCAGCGACATTTACGCATTGGATGTGGAAGATGCATACGTTGACAATGATGCTCCATATATCGAGGTCGTCCACCGCGAAAACACCCAACTGAAAAATGGTGAGAATGGTGAGACGACTATTGCAATATCAGACCGTGTTGCCCAGATAATCAAGGATTACATCAATCATAAACGAATTGATGGAAAAACTGAGACTGGTCGAAAGCCGTTACTGACATCTCACCAAGGTCGGTTGTCGAAGATCTCGATCCGGAAGGCAGTCTACCAATACAGCTGCCCATGTATCGTCACAAATGAGTGTCCTCATGGTAGAGATATCCAAGATTGTGACGCTGCCCAGAAGGTGAACCATGCATATGAGTGTCCCTCAAGCAAGCCACCATATGCGCTAAGACATACGTACATTACTGAAAAACGAAATCAGGGAGTTCCAATTGACGTTCTCACAGAACGGTGCGACGCCAGTGAGCCAGTCATTGACAAACATTACGACGAACGTGATGACGATGAGAAACGTGAACTGCGTCGACAAATCCTCGAACAAGCTCGTGATGAGCGGGATAACGGGGGTCGGTACCTATGATAGAGTCATTCAGATTCCGCGGTTCTTGGCCCAAATCACATAAAAGGTCTAGCATACGCTCAGTGTTGAGCCGGCGTTCCCTAGGTTATTTATCAAATTTGGGCCAAGGGTTAAAGGCGTATATAGATTTCAGCTTAGACTCAGCCACCAACGAAAATGGATCTAATGATGATCAAAAGGATCTGACTAGCTTCGCTAATAAAACCGCAGACACGACACCTCCTAAAAAACCAGAGACGGGTGATCCTGACAAATCTGATGACACCGAAGATGGTGATGACGACGGTGATGATACTGATGGGTCTGACACGGTAGATGAAGACGACCGACCGGTCGGGGTTATCTATGCTCGGGTAAGCAGTGAAGGACAGACCGAAGACGACGAGGACAGCGACGATAACGATGACAATGACGATGACAATGTTGACTCAGGTAGCATTGAGGGCCAAATTAAGCAACTAAGGAAGGTGGCTGACAAGCGTGGTATCCGTCTTCCTCATGACCCGTTCATCGATAAGGCAAAAACCGGTCAGAACTTTGACCGTGAGGGAATCAAGCACCTCTTCAGAACGGCACAAAAAACGGATACCGACCATCTCTTGGTGGAAAAGGTAGATCGTGTTGGTCGCAATGCTGCTGAAACGCTATATTTCATCTCGGTACTGCAGAGTGAATGTGGCGTCACATTGGTAACTCCAAGCGGCGAACAAGATGTTGGTGAAAATGAAGGTCTAATGCATACGACACTGATGTCGTTGATGGCAGAGATACAAAACGACCTTCGCATAACCAAGGCCAAGAAGGAACGAGTTCGCAGATTCCTTGAGAAAAATAATTGGAAGTGTTCGTCACCGAGGGTACCATTGGGATATACTGAAACTGATGATGGATGGTTGACCGTCGACCCAGATGAGAAAAAGGTCGTTAGAGAAATATTCCGCAAATTCACGGAATGTGAAGTCTACGCGGAAACTAGACGTCATATCGAATCAAAATTTGACTCAGACACTCTCAATGGCCACCGAGTCAAAACCGTGCTGCAACAGGAAGCTTACATTGGTAAGCCACAGATTCCTGAGGAATGGATTGAAGACACCTCGTTCGATGACAACGTCGTTGATGATCCAGAACTGAACCTGTTGGAAACCGAAGACGGTGACTCGGTCAGTGAGGCAACGTTTGACGAGGCGCAAGCCATCATCGAACGAAAAAATCAGACTGATGATTCCGATGAAGAGCCGTATAGGTTGACTGACTTCGTTGATGAGTTTGGCCTTTTCCCGACGGTTGAGGCATCAGCCCCGGCCAGATTGATCCATTACTGTGGAGAGCCAATGGTAAAAGCCGGACAGGTAGGCCTCGGCGGTAAATTCGATATTACGACTCATCGATACATGTGTCCATCCTGTGAGGAGACTGAAGATCCATCTGATTACTACCGAAAATGGCCGAAGCAGCATGAGGCGGAAAAAATGGATCTCATCCGAGAGATCCTTGAAAGCGCGGAATCGGTTTACGATTCGGTAGCCGAAGCAGCCGCCGCAATCAGAAACCGAGACGCCGAAGATAGCGACGAGGAAGAATCGGATATCGACGACGAAGAAACGGAAAACGACGACGAATAACGTATTCTCCGAAGACCGCCACGACCGTTAGCGGCAGCTATCGAGATACGTTAGATACGTCTCCACCATCGCTGCGGTGATTTTCTCTTTTCGAGATGTTGGCATCGATGGTCGGTTGACGTTGTCCTGCTGAAATCGCATCCGTATGTCGGTGACCTCCTCGAAGGTGTCGTCGTCGATAATCTGATACTCGGGAACGTGCTCGGCAACGTCACCAAGTTCGTACCATCCTCGATAAATCTCGTTGCGGAGGATGTCACCGACGGCTCGCGGTGTCCAACTACCGCCATCAGCAGTGACGAGCCCGGCATCGTTGAGTTGCTCGGCCACAGTTGGCATAGATCTAGCATCGATATAGGCGTCAAAGATCCGGCGAATGAGCTGCGCTTCCTGCTCGTTAATCTGGAGCCGTTGATCGTCAGTGAGATCGTAGCCAAGCGGTGCATTCTGATTAGCCCATTTGTGTTCCTCAGCCTGCGAGTTGATGCCGAGTTGAGTTCGTTGTTTGATCATATCCCGCTCGAATTCGGCTGCGCTCGCCAAATTACGGAAGTTGAATCGGCCTGTCGGAGATGTGGTATCGATCTGCTCGGTGACGCTGTAGAGATACACGTCAAATTCACGCAGTTCCGATTCGAGCTGGACTGCATGGATGAGGCTGCGCGAAAATCGATCTAGCTTCCAGAAAACGATCACATCGAACGCATTCTGTTTAGCCAGATCGATCATCTGCTGAAACATGGGCCGGTCGGTATCCGCACCGCTGATCGATTCGTCTCGATAAATGAACCCGACCGTCCAGCCGAGTTTCTCGCAATGATCGAGACATTTTCGAACTTGTCCATCTAGTGAATAGCCCTCTTCACGAGTCGTATCTGATGTGCGAGCGTAGACCGCTGTCCGAAGCGAGCGGTCATCGGCGTGATTAGTTACACGCTCTCGGATGTGTGTCCCGTCGATCATTCAACGACCTCCCTGATATCTGCAGCTCGAAGCCGGATCGTCTCTGTCGAAACGCCAGCTGCCTCAGCAACAGTCTGCTGGGTGATCGTCTCTCCCGCGCGATAGAGGGTGGCGGCAGCGATACCTGCTGGATCTTTGCCAATCAGTGTATTGGCACCGTTGATCGATTGGAGCTCCTCACGCGTGCGATCTATTGTCGATTCGTTAACAGACAAAGCCTGGTCAAAGAACCACAGATACGACTCAGGTGAGACTCCTGCTGCTGGGAGATCAATTTCTCCTTCGAGGTCACGATAGCAGCCTCTGAACGTCCCATCGGAGACTGGCTTTAGCCCAGTGAGACGGCGGGTTGGAATCGGCTTGTCTGCCTGGATTGAACCCGCACGTACGCAGGCGGCAATCATACTCTCAGTCGCTCGACCGTCTGTTAATTCGGCATTGAATGCTGATGCATAGACCTGTGCCGCGGTCTCACGAATGTCAGCCGGGAGTGGTAATTGATCGGCGAAGTCTTCGATGGTCTCGAATGCGGCTGCCAGTTGTTCTTCGGTGGCATTGGTGATCCGACAGAACTCGTTCCATGAGTCTTGCTCAGAGTTGGTTGTTGCTTCATCCGACCGTACCCAGTCGGGTTTCACATCATTCTCAGCTGAATCGTGGATCACGAAGCCACAGGCTGTACACATGCCGTCGAACCGATAGGCATCGTCTGCTATTCCAGCAGTATCGCAGACTGGACAGGCTTGCTGTTCGCCTACTGTTTCAGCCACCGGTCTTCACCTCCCGAATACGGCTGGCCTGCTGGGATGGTTTCTTAGCTATCATGGGGAGTCTTCGACCGTAGCAATCTCCTTGACCCACTGCTCGATTAATTCGGAGAGTGACTGCTGCGTTCGTCGGCAGTAGTCCATGATGGCTTGCTTTTCTGCATCCGATATACGAACGGCCTCGGGAAGCTCCAAGTACTGTGGATGTGCTGCTCCGAACTCGACCTGTTTCCGTACTACTTCGAGTCGTGTTTCTGGATTTTCGAGTGCCAGTTTGACGAACTCGATAGCCCTATCGGCATCTCGGAAGGTAACAGCAATCGCTGCAATGCCGATTTGACGGTCAGTACTCACTGCTTCGTTTCGTGTGATCTCTTGTGCGACATCCCATCGAAGGCCGCTGTATTGCCGAACATCTGGATTGTGATTTTTCAGCGCGGCCCAGTCCTGATCTGTGCCAGTCGGCCCACCAGACAGCAGTGGATGGATTTCTTCAGGCAGCGACAAAACCTCAAGATACTGCTGGACAGCACTAGGTGATCGCGTGATGCGCTCGGCGACGGTTGCAGCAACGCCGTATGTTGAATCTGTTTCTGTGTCGAGCTCACTGGCCAGTGACTGACAATACTGTGCCCAATCATACGTTGTCCAGTCACGGGTGAGTGCCTCTGGTTCTGTCGCCGTAAGGGCAGCTACTATTGAGTCATGGATGTTTACAGGAAGCTGCTCCCACCCGTTTTGAGTCGCTGCTTGGTACCGCTGCCAACCATTTGTGATGTGGTAGACCTCTTGCTCGCTATCCGACCGAACAATCAGTGGATAGGCGAGGCCATCATTAGCCACAGATTCGATGAGCTCTGGAGTCGGCTCGACACGGCGTGGATTATGCTCGCCGTGAATCAACTGCTCAATCGGTATCAGTGCGTCGTAGGTATCCGGCAACGATTCCTCTGGGGGACGGTTCACAGTGCTTTGAGCCATATCAGCTCCACCCCCGGTTGTCTGCAAGCAGTTCTAACCGCTCCATGTAGAGTTCGCGCACGAGTTCACTGTGAGAACTCACTCCGCGATCCCGCATGGCCTGTACGTGCCACCGACTGTGGCGTTGCGTATCTGGGCCTAAGAGGTCGATTTTCTTGAACGGTCGCTGTGGTTCGACCTCTTCGTGGAGTTCACGGAGTGTTTCTGTATGCTCCTGTAGTGTCTCTCGAAAGGCCTGTTGACCAGATTCTGGTGACGTACTGTCCAGCGCGGTCGAAACCTCTTGACGAAACTCTCGCAGGGAACGACGCAGTTCTTGTTCCGACATGGCGTCGAACCGCAACGATCCAACAGCGTCTAACACGGCATCAGTTGCATCCAGACTGTCACCGTCTAATTGCTCTTCCAGTGTGTCGTGGAGCGCGACGACCTCTCTAGACGTGCCGGACTTACCTTCACCAGACCCGAGAGTGGTTCGTGAATCGATCCCGTAGTTTTCAAGCGCGTCTCGCTCCGTGAATGATCGCTCATCGGAGTCTTTGAACAAGGCCTGTATTTCAGGTGGAAGTTTTGCTGTCCGAAGATGGCCCTGTACCAACTCAATCGCATTATTGTCTGTTCGACCGTAGAACCGCTCAGCAATGTACTCCAGTGCTTCTTCTTCGCTATCGAAGCGGTCTTGCTGGAGATCTAAATCGCCGTTTTCTGTATCAGCCTGCTGCTCTGTGTCCGACAGTGGCCGAACCAATTCATAGATGAGATTGAGTTGGCTGGCGATCTCTTGTTCGGAGAGGTCACGTCGCTCTGTGTTCTCTGATAGTGACCTCCAGGCCGCTTCTATGTCGTTTGCAGACAGTATTTTGCAAGAGACCGTCTCTTGGCCAACTTCGATAGCTGCATGATACCGTCTGGAACCGGTGATAATCGCGTATTTGTGGTCGGTGTTGCCATCTGAGTCAGCGTCGACGGTGTCGGATGTCTCTGTTGTTGAAGTTGCCCCCAGATCAACATCGACATCGTCGATAGGTCTGACCAGAATATCGTGCATCATTCCATCATCCTTGATGGAATCGGCTAACCGACGATCAAGTTCATCGCCAGTCCAAGCCTTGTCTCGTGATTGGAATGGATCGACGATCAAATCTTGCACTGGAACCTCTGCTTGCTGTATCATACGCCAACCACCTCTTCGTCAGCCATGTCGCGGATGATCTGCTGCCAGCCAACCTGTTCGAGATTGATCGCAACTTCGTCGTCAGTGCCATTGTTCTCGATGGTCACCTTAGCGACGAAGCTGTCCGCATCTGCTGAGAGCTTCTCCTGCACCTCTGTGACGGCAGCTTCGTAGGTCTCATACACAGTGACCGTATCACCGACGAAGACGTAGAAGCCATCATCAGCGTCGATAGAGAACTGTGTGGCTACCATCACCGCTCACCTCCCTCACTATCGAGGTCGTCAAAGTCATCATTGGCAATGTCCAGAACCTGATCATCGGTGACTTGGTACGGTTTGAGTGTGCCGTACTCCTCTGGCAGGATGTGCTGATTGATGCGGATTACCAGTTGTTCCGACAACTTGGGCCGGATATCTTCTGGCCCCTGCCAGCTCATATATCTGCCATCGGATTGTTCGGTGTACAGCGTGGCTGTCTCGACAACTGACCGCAGATTTAGATTCTTGACATTAAACCCGAGATCAGTGTAGAGGCCCCGCTCGCTGTTTCGCCGCCGGGTTGCTTCCCGGACAGCTTCTTCAGCAGGGTCAGCCACAAACTGGAGATCAAACTCCGATGTTTGTGCTGGTGTTACCTCGGCCAGACGATCATCTGTAACCCGAACTGTCATTGAGGTCACAGACAGGTCTGGCTCGACAGAGATCTCATCCGTGTCCAGCGTGGTAAGCTCCTCACAGATGGCCTCAATGGCCTCATCATCGAGTGGGTTGTCAGGTGCTCCACTCTCATCCCCACCCAATTGTGTGTAATCAATCTGGAGCCGATGGTTCGTCTCTTGTTCACGGACTACTCCGTACTCTCGAAGCTCATCTACCAGGGTCTGGTTGGTCGTAGTAACACTACCATTAGCTTGGATCCGAACGATTTGTCCATCGTAATGATCCAACACTGCGCGGAATGAATTGGTCAGTAGTGATGGAATCCGAAAGGTCCGGGATAACTGGGTTTCCTCATCAAGAGTAGCGTTCATCGTCCACCTCCCGCTGGTGGCCGCGAGGGTTCCGTCATTCCAGGAACACTCGGTTTGAATCCAGCAAACGTATCTTCAGGATCCGTAGGTTGTTTATCTAGGTAGACTCCTTCTGCATGGTCGAAATTCTTCTTTGATAGCTCCCTGATAACAGGGGCGATAAGTACTGTCCAAGAAGTCTGAGTGGCTTGATCACGACACTGACCAACACGACCTTCGACGACGAGCTCACGGGTTCCGATTTCGAACAATTCGTCTATTCCGGCATAGTGCTCTGTACAACGCAATTGAGCGATATTGTATTTGCGCTCATCTGCAGATTGTTTCAGGTATAGGAGTATACCTTGACCTTCTGTTATATGTCTCTCACAAACGTGGCAAGTCGGCGTAGACTCTGCGAGTGTTAGTAGGTGTAGTTTCTTTGCTTGTTCTCGTAGCTCTTCAGCGACACTCTCTTGTTCGGTTGGGATTGTTGTTTTCATGGGTGTCAACGCTAGAGACCCTGCCTCCGGTGCGCCTACACCGGGGGATATTCTGCATCGTATTTTCCCACAGTGGCGCGGGCTCTATCCATAATGATAACTCATAGTGGTAAAAGCCTTTCGGACTTCTCATAATGGGTGGCTTGGTACCGTCAGGACTAATCCGAATGGAACTACTGGTGTTATCTAATGGGGAAGAGAGATGACAAAACAGGTCGATATACCGGAAAATACCCTAGAGAAGCATTTCTCGAAACGATTCAAGCCTCAGACCAGATGCTTGGAACTGGTGAAATAGCTGATGCTGTTGGATGCGCACACGATACGGCTTATAAACGGCTTCAAGAGCTAGAAGAGGAGGGGCTATTGGAATCACAAAAAGTGGGAAACACGCTATTATGGGTTCTTACTGAATAACGAGCTCTTCTCGCACACTCCCGCAATAACGTGTAGCATACCCTATTTAGGCCATCATAGCAGATCCCAACGAGAAGAGAGAACCGTCAAGTTGTATAAAAGTCAGGATTGCCAGAGTCTCGTAACGCGAGCTACTATGCCAAGAAGTTGCTTGACGCCTGAAATCAACACCACAACACTCCCCGTTATAGAGATGTAACACTCGGTGAGCAACTCGATCAGCAATCGCCCCGACCAGCTTTTCTCAGAGCGAATGTCCATAGGCGTTTAGCTCTCGACTGAGAAGCAATACGCACAAAACAGATGTACGACAGAGATGAGAGGCCACTCGGTGCTGTCGCTGAGAGTGCCTATGAGGTTCTTCTAGAGACAATTGACCCTGAAAACGGTATCACACGCAGTGATGCACACGAGCGACTACTCGAAGCAGATTATGCAGAGGCTGATGCCGAATACGCGATTGATCGACTGTTGAGCCGGGGCTATCTGTATGATGTTAACAGCCAGTTATTCGTCACCGAAGATGAGGATTTTGAGGAAATCGAGTAGGCTCAGCTGGCAGAACAGGGTGGTTACTGAATCGGCGGGCGGATTGATTGGTGACGAAGATCTAGCTCCTCACCGGTGCTGAACTGTACCCGGTAGATGATTGAATCTCGGTCGTCACCGGTGACCGTGCCCGCTTCGTCCTCTAAGATATCCACGATCTGTCCATGCTCGCCATGATATCGGTCGTGATCAGGATCAGTCTCATCGGGAATATCGATCCGAACTCTGTCACCCGCACTGTAATCGGTTGTCTCATTCGAAGTCATAATCTGATGATATATAATTTAATTTGCGAACAGTTACTTGTATTGTGTCGATTCGGATTGGGAAGTTAGCTTTGTACATTGGCGTCAAGGAAACACGTGATCGGCATTATCTGTTTTTGCTACCGCCTATCTCAGGAGTCTAATTAAACGTACAAAACTAAGCAATTTATATGAATTTTGATAATCAGTGAAATGTATTCTGGTGATATTTGTTGATTCTCACAGAATTTTTATTAAGGGCGGTATACCTTCGGATAAAAACTAAAGTTCGTTTTAGACGTGAAGGCCGACTCGTCAATTCGATCAGGCTCTGAAAGTCTCCAAATAAAATCGTAATAGTTGATCGTGGTTTCGAGAACGTTTGGATCGTGGGTTTGGAGGCCTGCCTCCGGGTTATAGAAGAAGCTATTTTCCATCAGATTTGCGCTCCCAGCAACCACGGATCCATCCTCAGGAGTCCCCGCGATGAATAGTTTCGCGTGGATCCCGGTTTCACCAATATATTTTTCGTCGTTTTGTTTTATTTCTTTGATTTCAGTATGATCGTGGAATTCTTTAAATCGTGTGTATGTGCGTAATTCTAGATTTCCTTCGGTGTCACCAAGTCGGGTCAGGAGATTCTGTTTGAGGTTATTCCAACCACGCGGACTTGGCAGTCTGAAGAGGAGCCGAATTGTAACGTCATGCTCCAAGAGATGGCGGAAGGTGGAGGTATAATCCTGAACCGCGAAGTTCATCCAGGGTGACATGATCCTGAGGACTGACTCCGTCTCATCATCTTGGAGCGGATAGTGACATACCTCAGAGACTATATTACTGAAGGTCTCCGCATCCTCAGGCTGTTCGTCACGCCAGTTCTTGATTTGTCGCACTTCGTCACTCAGGAGTGCACTATCACCGACGTACTGGTCGACCTGATAGTCGTCTAGATAATTCGGATCTAACATTGAGAAGACGAACGTTGTTGGACTGACTCGGAAATTATCGAGTCGATGGATAATGGATTCCATCAGTGCCTGTCGCTGCCGAGTCCAACCTTCAGAGAGTCGGTGTTTGAGTTCAGATAGACCTTGAGCTTTCGTATTAAGATCTGAAAGCTGTCCAGTGATCCACTGACGATATTCAGTAACAGGCTTCTCGGCAGATGAGGGAGCACTATATGCCTCCTCGAACTCAAGGAGGCCGTTTTCAAGCATCACTTCGAGACCGGCATCGCGGAGTGTCGAATGAATCGTGAACTGGTCTTTCTTGAGTTGTCCAACGAGGTAGTCGACGACTACGGGACGGTTTTGTTGGCTTGCCGTTGCGCAAACGACGGCAGCAGCCTCAGGTATGGGCCACTCTACGGGCGTCACCGAGTCACTCCCCATGCCAAATTGGAGTGCTTGCACCATTCGGCTTCGCTTGGCACCGAAAGATTCCTGCAGTTCCTGAATTCTTGCCGTGAAGTCCTCACTCAATAGGGTGGTGACGAATTCGGACAAATCAGACCGGGTAAGGCATAGGGGTAGACTTGCCTCGGATATAGAAGGTCGTTCGCTGGGAAGAGAGAAGTTAGCGGACGCCAGAAGTGCTTCGCTGACCGCAGCAGACTCAACGCCCAGACGAATTCGGAGGCGTTCAGTAAGCACCCATGCAGCCTCTGGACGCGAATAATCTGCACCTATCCGGAGTGCTTCCAGAACACCGGTGTCGTATTCATAACCCTGAGTCGTTCGTCGAACCACTCCCAGAGCACGAAGGAGACGGATTGCAGATTCATCGGCGATGGATCTCAGATCACGTGCTGGCACTACAATGGACTCCCCCTCGTCTGTTTGGCGAAGTTGATCGACGCCTTGGCGTAGACAACGCATCACAGCCCCAGAGGTCTGATACGCTGCCCCAACCACGTACTGTTGTGCGGTCTCTGCGTCTGCACAGACTGCGGCCTCCCCGATGGGTTCTTCGAACCATGCTGTACAGACCGTCTCAAGGAAGTCACGATACGTTTCCCAGTCTAAATCGAAGTTCGTACGGACGACTTCAATATCATAGGCGCGTCGAAGAGCGGACTCAGCATGAGATGAATTCGTATGCATCCCGGCATTCGCGAGAAGAAGCGTCTCTGGAGAAACTCCCCAGAGGTCGTAATCATCAAACTCGTCGAAGGCCGCTGGAATCTCCACATCCATCAATAAGGATAACTTGCGACGAGACCACTTGAAATTCGGGTGCCCAGACACAGGGGTGGGTTTATGTGCAACCGATGCGGTGACTAGCCGTGCCTTGGATCAAGTCCATCGAGTAAATTGAGTAACCCGGTCTTATCGAACGTGTAGTCTTTGTTATCTTCGTCACAGCCGTACTGGAAAATGCATTCGGGACAGCCCGAGGAGCACTCACACTCACTGAAGTTTTCTTTCATGACAGAAAGCGCATCTGTTAGTTCCACTAGCTCGCCATTTTCAACATTATAGAGTAAGTCGGTCACACCATTTCCACCGACTGTACTCTCGAAGATGAACGCCTCCTCATCGCCCTCCTCGTAATCGAACGACTCTTGCAGAGACCGAATTTCGACGCCACCGATTCGCTGGAGTGCAAGTCGAAACCCATGTGTCAACGTATGGAGCTGCCGTTCCGTCAAGGATCCTGGAGTCGCGGACGTAATTTGGAGGCCTTTGGTTTGGAACATCCGGCCGACCATCACTTCGCGCTGCTTAGATCTATTATGTTCTGGATCACGGAGGCAGACTGGATCGTCATCAGTATTTTTTGACACTACGCTGTTGCAGTGGCGCTCACCGCAGAGTGTGAGAGTTTGCTCTTTCGGATCGCTATCTCCGTCACTGTAGGAAGTCGTGAAGGAATCAACGGTTTCGGTGATTTCGATGCTGCCATGGGTGAGTTCAGCGACTGGGGTTCCGTCGGAATCGGTAAGTATGACGCTGTCTTCAGTTTCGAAATCTGAGACCCGCGTTGTAACGTGCGCGAACGTGTTCTGGGGTGACGTATGGTAGCTGGAAAGTGGATAGATATCTTCTGCGCGGCGATTTCTAATCTTCCGTTCCTTGTCGGACAGTTCGACACGCTTGAGCGCAATCGGCTCAACCTGGTCAACATCGGAACCGGTTGCACCGCAGGAGGGACAGGCAGACTGTCCATTCCATTCTTTTTCGGTACCACAGTTACTACAGCGTAGACGTGTCCCGATCTCTGCTCGGAGTTCCTTGGTGCTCTCGGTGTCCTCGTGAACCCGAGTTACGACGTAACCGCGTTTGTTCTTGAGATTGTAGGCGTATGGATGGAGTTCCCGCAGTGCCATCGCAGCATTGCGATCCCAACTTGATTCTTGTTCTTCGTTTATTTTTCCGGTCTTCGGATTCCGACGATATCTTGTTACAGCAACTGAGTCTCCAAACGCTCGTAGCTGCGGCGTGTATTCCGAACGTAGCGACCGTTCATGGACGTTTGAGAGACTCATCTCATTGTATTCGCTTAGCAACTCGTCAACAGTTTGAATCTCGTTACGGACAGTCTCAAGCTCCCGAGTTGCTTCCTCAACTTCTTCGTCATCGTCGTCCGTGGTGAAATCACCAAAGCCTGTGTCCTGGTTCGAGTCCGCGATTATTTCACTAAGTTCCTGCCGTCTCTTCTCAAGCTTTTCTTGCTCGGTTTCGAGATCGTTATGATATTCGTAAGCGAACCGAACTAATCGCTCGCCAAACTCAGAGAGTGCTTCATCAATTAGCTCTTTGTACTCCTCTTTTGCAACTTTTACCTCTGCGTCCTCCTCACAGTTCTTGCAGGTGCCACTGACTGCAGAATCGTAGATATGACCACAGTTTCGACAGTAGGCGTAATCGAGAAGATCTTCGAGCCACGCTCGTACTCCCTCATCGGATTGGGCAACTTGCTCTAACACAGCCAAAACTTGGCCTTTGTTTGTCTCCGTTACATCGGCGTGATACACTTGATTGAATGTAAGGTGATCACTTGGGGCCGCGCTGCGCGCGGAATCTTTCTTAAATCGGTTCCACTCTGACGGTACTGGGGGTGTGATTTTCGACGCCTCGATATTTTCTTCGCGCTTCCAGGGGATGTGGTAGTTTGCTGCGATATAGTCCATAACTGCCCACGTGAGTGCAGAGCGAAGCACGTGCTCGTTGTGCTGGTCTAATGGAATTGGTTTTTCCTCAGAACTGATAAGCTTCTCTGGCTTTTTATGATAATAGAAGTCGATCGGGTTTCGTTTACTGATTGTTGTCACAAGAGATTTCGCTTCAGAACGTCCAGCACGTCCGATACGTTGGAGATATGCGTTCGTGTTCGGCGGTGAACCAAGTAGAAGAAGAGTATTGAGATCGCCGATGTCAATCCCAATTTCCATCGCTGGTCCGGTCGAGAGGAAGTTCGGAACAGAGTTCCGCTTGAATTCGTGTTCAATGCGGCGGCGTTCATCGGCTTTAAGATCGCCTTTATATACTTGACTCAGAAGCAACCGTGTCTTAGTCGTCGCTGCCCAGTAAGCATCCCGGTTGAAATGCGGTGATTCGAGGGTTGTCCGTTCCGTATAGGGGATATCAAAGTCAACAAAATTTTCTTTTTGATAATCCTTGACACGGGCAGCAGCATCACTGATAAACTTGTCTTTCTGTGGCTTATATCGAATTGGCTGCCCTGGTTTTACGGCTCGAACCAGGATTTTCTCTGGATTGAACTGGACGCGATCAGAATCGTTGTCAACTTCAATAAGATTGTTCGCCCGAAGATCAGCGATGACTTCCGTGGGGTTGTCGACGGCACGATCCTCGCGGAGTGTCTCCATCAAAGATTCGCGAGTAACTCGATTATTTTCGAAGAGTTCCGCACAGGCCTGTTTATGCTCGTATTGATCGGGTGTTTCCGCAAGGTCGATATTGAGGAGACCATTCGATACCATTCGGCCATATGTGCGACCGTAATCTCCATTGAACAGTCGGTACGAGCCGGGTAGCAACTCCCCAGTAATCGTGCCAGTCCACTCGATAAATCCAATTTCGTCATCGATAATATCGGAGGACGCACCAAGATCATTCCAGTATGTTCGCGCTTGGTCACGTGTCTCGGCGATTAAGTCTGCGAGTGTTGTTTCATCTGTTTCTTCGACGTATCGGAGCATCTGCTGTTGAATGAACAGCAGTTTCTCAGGTTCGTCGAAGTCGTTCGCGAGCCGCTCCATATCATGATATGAGTCTGCGAACGACATGAGCTTCCCAGTGCTTTGATCGACGTTTTCGTCAGCGAGCTTTCGCAGTATGAACTGGCTCATCGTAACGCCGGTGTTTGTCGGGGATCTCATCAAGTGATCATAGTCACGATGTGAATGATAGCAAGGAAGCGCATGTTTCGCCGTAGATGGCGTCTGCAGCCGAATGTTGCCGTCTTGGTCGCGGTACGCTGCACGCAGGTTGAACGACTTGTGGATGCGCTCAATGGCGTCGTCGTCGTGCTTCGTACATCCTGATCCTGGGAGGTAATACACATCGTTCCGGTTTGCGTTACATTCCGTGCAGTAGTCAGCTTCCTGTGTATCAACATATGCGGACAGTACGAACGTATTTCGGCCACAGGAGCACCCAGATTTCAATTTATGCGGGTTGTGACGTTCACTGTGTGCCTCATCCGTGCAGACCCACGGCAGAACAAGTCGTGGAATGAGCCTCTCCTCACAAACCGAACATTCAGTACCAAACTGATCCTGACCGTGCTTTTCACAGTCTGGATTATCACATTCTAGTGAGAGATCGTCTTCAGCAATTATATCGCCGCCACAGTTACCGCAGGCAGGATCTGTTTGTGTGACCGTATTTGAACACTCTGGGTTTTTGCAAGCGATTCCATTCTCGGTTCGAGTCAACAGTCCATCACAAATCTCACAGGAGCCGAGGCTTTCACTTGGGATGGTTCGCTGACCACAGGATTCACACTCGTATTCTGGGGTGAAGTATACGCGTGTCAGGTCACCGTGGTTTTCGTGGGTGCACTCCGGTTCGTTCGCATACAGGTATTCTCCCTCTGTTTCTTGCCGAAGTGGACGGACATCAGCGCAGTCAGGACAATACCATGCCTCGAACAATTGCTCGCCACAATTGTTGCAGAGCCGGATCTTCGTGACAAATGAGGAGTGTCCCTCGGATTCGTTACAATCGCATGACTGTGGACTTGGGTAGATACTGTGACAGTGGAGGCACTTGTAGTAGCCATCAACTGGCCAATTGAACATATGCACGCGAACTTCGAAATCTCCGGCTTCGAACAGTGAAAGCACGTTCTGAGCTGTCATTTCAGCTACCCCTGTCCCCACGTCGTACGTAGATTCAATATAATCGACAAAATCCGTAGGCCGGGGGGCATCCGTGATTGAATCAAATTCTGTCGGATCTCGAAGGACTTCGTGCAGGTGAGTTAACCATGGAATCGTCCCCGAAGTCGCTGCAGTACGAAGTACGTCATCCGGGCTCCGGCAGTCCCTGGGGGAAACACCAAGTTCGGAAATCCAGGAATAGGTCTGGATGGGTTCACCGTTGTACCAGCGGTTGATATCGGCTTGAAGTTCCGATGCATCGATACTCCCGTTTTTTACATATGTGGGGAGTGTTCCTTGTGGAGACGGCGTATCGATAGAGATATCTTCCTCAATGATTTTATACGGATCACCGTGCGGAACGCCGAAGAGTCGTTGGAAGAGCTCTTCTTTCTGGCCGACTGTAGCACTGGAGGCGATGAGGCGAAGTGGGTCGTCGATTTCGCGGGCCTGTCTTAGGCGGCGGAGCCGTTTAACCAGTGAAGAGACGTGCGCACCGAATAGCCCTTCGTAGGTGTGAACTTCGTCGAAGACAAGGAATTTGGGCTGGTCAACGAACAACTTATGTGATTGTTCGTCGTTGATATTAAACAGCCGGTAATTGATTGTATCGGGATTCGTCAGAAGAATGTCTGGCGGATTCTCTTCCATACGATCACGAGTCAAGTGGACGAATTTGAGGTATTCTCCACCGTAGGACTGTCGCGTTTTGAGGAAATACTCATTACCTTCCTTTTTTACGTGTAGCCGGGGAGATTCTGTTTCGCGTACTCTTTCATTACTTGCGAGTTCCTCAGCGATTGTGTCAGGAAGCTCAAAGAACTCAAAAGAATCCTCGAGGTATTTGTGGGTCTTCTTTCCGTCAGTGTATCCACCACGGCGTGGAGTATCTCCATCGTAGACACCAATCGTGAGGTGTTCATCATCTGCGAGCCCAGATTTCCGGTTTACGATCCAGAGATACTCGATAAATCTCTTGAGTTGATCCTGTGCAAGTGCTTTCGTTGGATACGTGAGGACTGCTTTGATGCTGTTTGATGCGCGTCCTGGGATATTCCCCTGTTTGGCGCGCAGTGCGTACTGGAGAAGTGGGATGAACCAAGCTTCGGTCTTCCCACGGCCGGTGCTCGCGGAGATGAGCGCGTGATTATCGTCGGCGAGCCACCGAATCGCTTCTTCTTGATGATCTTGAAGATTGCTGAACCCTTGCTTTTCGAAGGCCTTGATGAGTGGATCTTCGAGTCCGCCCGGCGCGAACTCGCCATCAACGGTTTCTGCAAAGGTTCGCCACGAAGTGTCACTCCACTGTGCAGCAGGCACGCCCTGAATGTAGGGGCCTTTCGACCGGATAAACGCCTGCTCCGCGGTCGTGTCGTCGTCGTGACTAAAATCATTTAGGAGTCCCTGATAGCCCCGTTGATTGTTGCCGATGAGGTACTTGGCATAGCTCTCTTGTGCGTGTTCGCCGAGTTCGATTGGATTGTACGTGGACATGTTTAGAACTGGATTGTGAGTCGTTCGCTAAATTCTTCTAGTGCTTTGAGTTCGTCTAAGACGCTTCCATCGACGCCAGCGAGTGTTACTTCTTCGTTCTGGAGGAAACGCAGCAGCAGATCGCCCGCGTCCTCACTCAGTCCGTAGTTATCACGAACGGTTTCAATGTCTATGTCGACGGCATCGTAGTCCTTCTGAGCGGCCTCAAGTTCATCGGCGTCGATCAATTGCCCGCGGTTTAACGAGTTGAGTTTCGATCTGTAATTTTGCACTGCGTCGGAGTCTTCTTGACTTCCGACATCGGGAATTCGAAGAATTGACTCCAATGTTTCTAAGTTGGTGAGTTCGGTTTTCGCTGCAGAACTAAGATTGCTTTTTACATCATCGTTGTGGCCGCTGAGAGCACTTTCGAACTCATCAAAATCGGTGCGTACGCTGCTAATATCGCTAACGTTCTCAAAGTCGTCGTATGTCTTCGCTTGGAACGACCTGATTTTGGGACGGTACTTGTGTAAGGTGTCTTCGATATCGCGCTCTGGAACCGGCGCGTCAAGCACCTCAGCGAGATCTACGGCCCGTTGCAGGACGTTATACACGTTCTCTGCGTCCGAAATTGTACTTTTAACTTCGTTGAACGCTTGATTTTTTTCCTGGCGTTCTTTTCGTTTTTCTTCAGCATTCTTTTTTTCTTCTTTCAGTTCCATAACTGAAGAAGCGAGCTTGCTCAACTGTTTGGTTTGTGCGTCCACTCCACTTTCATTTACTTGTGTACCCTGGCTCATAGTCCACTCCCGATTGCGCTCTCAATTGAATTAGCAGCGGCCTGCGCCTCGTCAAATGGTGTTATGTCCGGGAGATCGACCCCGAATTCTTCAGCCTCAAGACTCTGCTTTGTCTGCTCCAATGATTTCTCTAATGACTGCAGTTCACTGAGGAGTTCTGAAAGGGGTTCATACACCCGCTTCGTTGTGCCAGTTCTTGTGAGGCGGCGAAGTGGTCGATAGATGTCTAGTAACTCCCATGCATTAGTTGCTTTCTCAAGACGATCCATTTGTGTTCGAAGTCCGCGAACTGTCCTTTCCAAATCCTCATCGTCTAACTGACGAACATTCTGAACCACTCTTGGTCGAGAAGTATCTGAAACATTGTACGCTTTATCGATTGCTTCAAAGTCGATATCGTCCGTCGTAGACACCGACCTGAACGCCTCAGTGACTTCCCTGTGTTCGCTGAGAAGCTCGGATTTGAGGCGTTTGAGGTCGCCTGATGAGCTCTCAGCACGGAAATTTTGGATGTTTCGGGCGATTGTGCGCACATTGAGACTGTTCGGGAAGGTTAGGAAAAATTTAAATTTCTCAGCATTGGATTTTGTTTCTCCGACTTTTACCCCGTCGTCTCCACCTGAGATTTCAGCCATCTTGTCGACCAATTCCTCGGGTGAAGTCTGATTGATATGGCTTTGTAGTTTCGGGTAATTAACCATGCTTGAACGAAGGTGAAACCTGGCTCGAAATAGTCCCTTCAGTGTCTCTCGATGTGTCCCGATTTTGTACTTGTCCAGATCGAGTACACTTGGGGAGTATATCTTGTCTGCATCCGGTTTTCCCTCACCTAACGGACGGGCTAGAGCCTCCGCGGAGAACTCCGTTCCGTCGCCATTGAGCACCTTGAGCAGGTATTTCCCAAACAGAGCAACTTCATCGAGTGTGACACTGAATCCCTCCTCGATGTCTTCTTCGACACTGGAACGAAGATCGCTCACGGCCTTGTCCGCCCACCAGCGAAGTGCCTGCGGATCAACTCGGTCTGCGTCGATGTGGTCCTCTATGGAGAGGTCATCGTAGACGCCGATTCGAAGCAGGTCAATCAGCAGAGATTCGGGCAGATCACGAGAAACGATAATCTTCCGATAGTCCGGATTGTCATCGTTACTAACGTGGATCGGAACCATTCGACTTCCTTTATCCCACCAGATAGACCCCGCTGTCTGGGAGTTACGTGGCGGCGTTCGTAGGCTTGTGGGGTTATCGTGGAAGTAGCGAATAACCCGCTCCGCGCCATCTTCCAGTAGCGAGGTCTTTTTTAATTCAACGCCGTCCGCTTTCCAGTCCAGTAGCTCCTGGCGCCGCGTCTTGAACAACTCGCCGAGGCCTCCAACGGGTTCTTTATGATCTGAATCGTCAGTACAGATCCAGTATTCACCATTCCGCTCCATCGGTACCTGACAGTCCGAGCACATCGTTTCACAGTCCGGACAGTATGGAGTTCCCTCGGTCGTTTCTTCCATCTCGGTTCCACAAGTCTCACAAAAGAGTGTGTTGTCGACACTCGGTGCCCAACCATCACTCTCTATACCGAAGACCTCTGGAATCCGCTCGTCAACCACGTACTTGTTACCGTCTTCGTTCCGTTCACCATACCACTTTAGTAAACCACGGTCTGGCTTTTGATACTCCGAACTAATGGTGCTGTCTATCGTTCCGAGTTTGCTGAGCAAATCGGCGTGTTCAAACGGCGGGCTTTCATTCGTAAGAAGTCCTTCAATGACGAACTTCAGGTAGTTTCGAGGCGTCTGCTTTTTCTGATCGTCTTCTTGGAGGTTTTCGTAGACGCGCGTGAGGAACGGCTCGTTGAAAGGGTAGAGCCTCTCGCTGAACGCTTCGCTAAGATTGGATTTTGAAATGGGGAGCGATGGCGTGAAGTCTACATCTGCATCCTGCTTGATAGCTGTGAGGTATTTCCGGGCAAGATCGATGTGAATATCTTCTTGTTGAAGAAAGAGCGTTTTCGACCCTTCATCGGTTTGCTGTGTAAGTGTGACGCGCGCCTCAGTTCGGTCGTTGATGGTTTCCTCAGTAGTTAGATCCGCACGACGATCTTTCACTAGTTTCTGGTTCATGCCAGTCGTCACCCCGATAACGACATCCCAATTCGCGGCTTGGAGATCTGAAAAGAACGAGAGAATCTCATGTTGAAAGATTGTAAAACCGGCTAGGTCTTCTATTATAAGAACTGGTCGGCGATTCTGATCACGAAACCGTTCATTGAGTTGACGGAGAGTCTCTTTTAGATCCCCGACGAATAGCATATCCTTGATCGAGTCTTTCGCCTGTTTCGTTATTTTCTCGTAGAGGACATCAATTGCACTATGACTATCCGTGCCGATTTCCTGTTCGACACCAGAATAAGAGTCAATGAGAGATTCAAGTTTTTCTCGCGAGATAGGCTCAAATTCGAGTTCCTGACTAGGGTCGTCGAATGAATTAACGAATTTTTCGAGGTTCTCTCTGACCTCTTGCTTGAACCTATCACTTTGGAGAAGTCTGATTGTCTCCCTGTCTGCCTTTTCAAAAGCTAGTGTAATCTCGCCAGTTGTTTTGTCGAGAACGCCATCCGCAGGTAATTCAGCGAGCTTGCGGGCCTCATCGAGTTCCGTATCTTCGAGATATGCTGTTAAGCGCTGCAGGACTTCACGTGGTTCACGTACATGTCGGGGTATTAGGATTGGCTCGTGTTGAAAGTCGTCGTCTGGGCAGTCTTTGTATTCATCCTCAATATTGTACTTGAGCCACTGGCAAAGTTCGGATTTCCCGGAGCCAGTTTCGCCAACGATGAAAAACATCCGGTTGTCGGCGTCTTGATGAGAATCAATGACTGCCTGATAAAAATCGGATTCCGTAATATAGTCGTCTTTATCGGCCCAGTCGTCAATTTGGGTACGCTCAATCTTGATTCGGTTGATTGGGACGTGTGTAGCCTCGAACTCAGCGCGAGACTTTTGCTGGGATTCTTGGGTTACAAACTTCTCAACTGACCGCTCGGTCCAGTTTTTTGGGTATTGTGTCATGCTAGAAATCTGTGTCGAATTCAATTGTGTTCACGCCTTTCGAGCCAATCTGGTAAGTTGTCCCGGCGTCGCTCTCCTTGCGAAGGTCAATTTCAGAACGATCCTCAAGACCTGTGAGTCCGTACTGGACGTGTTTCGCGACCGACCCACCGGCAGTCCAGACCGGGAGATAGGTGTCATCAAGAGAAGACAGAACTCTCTCTAACTGGGTTGTTTGCGTCTCTCGGATTTCATTGAGGATTTGTTTCCAGAGATCATATTCAAGGACGAACGCCATCGTAGCATCGTCTCCGTGGACTTTTGTGACGACGCCGAGACAGTCCATCGTTCGCTCCCAGTAGCTCAGGTTTGTCGGGTTCCAGCCGATTTCAGGTGTGTAACCGCTCATTGCGTCTTCGAGTCCGCCCTCACGAGTTACCAGCGTCTGATTCTCTTCGGCGAGATATTCGAGGACATCGTTATATGCGCCATTTTGTCCAAACTGGGCGTGAAGGCTACTAAGAATGGAGCTTCGGGGATCGACGGCTTCGACTGAATCTTGATGTAGCCGGTAGCCGTCTGTTTCTTCGACGATTTGATCGATATCTTCCAGAAAACCAACTGCATCGCGAATCAGTTTCAGTTTATCTGATACCGATGAGTCAGTTGCGTCACCGGGGAAGAACCGACGGAGGATCTCATCCTCAGTTGTTGGTGAATTCTTGTCAATATACTCTCTAATCGCAAGGATATCGTGTCCGGTAATGTTTCTCCTTAGTACTGTCATTCTGATTTGATGAACAGGCTTTGATTTCGAACGGCCCTCAGACCCTTGCTGGCCGAATAAGAGCTGAAGGCGTGTCCAAGCTTCCTGTATTTCATATGTGAGACATTCTCGACCAGACTTAAAATTGTCCCATCAACAACAAGTGTCTCAGAATTCTGGAATTAAGATTTAGTAATTTCTTATTTGTGAAATAGAGTAAATCACGGTTTCAGATCACGAGACCACTATGAAAAGCGAGATAGTGTCGCGTTGCTACTACAGAAAATTCGGGAAGATAATAAGATGATCTAATAAATAAATTGGATTGATTGACCGTGCTCGCGGTGAAATATACTAGTTTAGCACCCTCCTCTGCTTCTAATCACTGAAACTAAACGATTGCATGGGAGCGAAAAATAGGTGAAGTAGAGGTTCAACCTGGGATTCAACATGGTCGACGAATTCTATCTCATTCTAGTCCGGTAACCAACCCAAATGACAACTATTTATTTATATTTGATTCCCGGAACGGTACGTCTGAACCTGCTCACAATCATAGTCGAATTCCTGAAGTGCGTTCCGGATATATGTCTCAATAACCGAGTTGTCGGATTCTACCCAGGGTCGTGTAACTGACTCAATATGAGCGGGGTCTTCCTTAGCCAGATCTGAAGCTAAAAACTCAAGGATATCCCATGTCCGGATTCCTGGCTCAAGAACATCGAATTCGAAAAGATCACGGATCTGCGTCGGCTTTTCACCCATGACCGAAGTATACTCTTTGGCTGCATGATGCAGCCAGACGTTGAGTGTTTCAGCATAGCTAAGATACCACTGTTCGAACGTCTTGTCAATGTAATGCCGCGCGAGATTTTGATACGATATCTGGGAGATTCGGTCGATGTCTTCAGCCATCGGCTTCTGTGCTACAGTCCCCTCGACACTGAAATCAGCAGTATCCGTGACAAGAAAGAGTTCGTCGATACGACCAGCTTTGAACGCTTCCAGAAGTTTATGAGTCGTACTGTCACTTTGAGACTGTTCTAATTCTTGATTTGTAATCTGACAGAGCTGGCTGAACTCCAGGGTATCCGCTGGCTGGCCCGTTTTGATAAGTGTATAATCGAATTCCAAGCCTGGAATCGCAGTGTACCGGAAATGTCCACCTTCATCACCATCCTCTACCACCGCATCGAATGTTTCTGAACTTGCTGCACTGAGCCAACCCTTTGGAAACGTAAATTGTCTTACCCCATACGTTTGCAATAGTGGTAGACATCGAAGATACCCCATCCCGTACCCGTCTTCATTTTCCGCCGCCAACGGATCGATCAATTGAATGACGCGGTTCTCGGTCGATATCCCAGCAAACGTGTCCCCGGTCATCGTACTACCGTTTCAAAAGGAGCCTCCTGTAGCTATTGATATCGGAATCCCTTACGTTCGGCACGGGGAATTCCCTAATTGAATGAACCAACTACATCGAAATGAAAAATGCCAGCAGATAGGCACTCCGAGAAAGGTTATTCTTGAGTGAACGACCCGATTTTATCCTGTTGCTGGTCGAGGCTGTGTCGTTCTAATTCTGCTTCGCGACGGCGACGAAAAGCTTCGAATGCGTCCTCATTATTATCAATACAGGTATACTGAAGATCGACGCCGAATTCAATCTCTGCGCCGATTGCTGCGGGTGCCGTACCGGCGCAGGGGACGACAAGATGTTCGTCTTCGAGGTTTCCATCCGTATCATCGGTTAGCGCCTCTACCCACGTCCTGTATGGGCTCAACGGTTTCACACTCCCCCAGTCATAGGTTTCATGATCGCGCTCAGTCACCTCGAACCCGTCATGTGCGAACGGTGGCTCAACAATTTGTCTACTGGAACTCGAAGCCCGGCGATTTGTCTCACCCTTATGTGCAAAGACGACGGGGTAACCGCCGTTTGAGAGGTACATACCGGCCGTACTTCGGTCAGGGTTCCCCTCCTTCGTGAGGTAGGTCACTGATCCGACACGACGATACCCACCGCCAGTGTAGTCCGCCGCAACATCACCCCAATTCTTTCTAAGATAGTTAATTAGGCGTGGAAGAAGCCAATCATCCGCGTCCGCAATCAACCAACCACCCTCCATGAGGGCCTCCTTGCAGGCATCGAGAATTTCCACTGTTGTCGTTTTCGATTCTCGGTTACCCTTAGCATCTACATCGCTTTCGGAAAATGGGTGGGTATCGTAAGTCACACCGAATTGTCCTGCCCGTTGCGGGCGGGCCCACGCATCATCAAGGTATATAATCGAGGCAGATGAGTCTAAGTTACGTAGTTCTTCAGCAGCATTACCAATCAGATACCGACGGGGTTCGTCCCCCGAAATGGTGTGAATCTTATCGGGCATAAAAAACCTCTTGCTACCCGTCAGATGGGTACGCACCTGAATGTTGTGACTTCTTGCAGTGAAATTTAAGCACACGGTCTGTCAATTCACTGGATATGCACGATCCAACGGCGACTGACACCCCACACTTGAGCGGGATACAGCCGGACTGGGGTGATCTTCCACATCTTTGTGAGGTGATCCACGCCTTCTGGCAGTTCCGCAACGAAACGGAGGATGAGATTCGTGAGCGACTACTTTCCAAAGGAACTCCGAATAAAATCAAGGATCAACTTCGTCTTCTCTCCCCGGACAAACTTGGCATCATCAATAACGGCGAATTGACACCAGATGCAATCTGGCTTGCAAACCGGTTCTCGGGCGCGACACAACAACAGCTAACTGTTGGAGAGGGAGTCTCACTCGGAGCCAAAAATCAACTCAATGAGTCCGAACAGTCCCTGCTTCAAAGCATTCTGTTCCGTGAAGACTGGCTGCCGATGTTAGCAACAATTAATCAAATCTACATGGAATCCCCCTCAGTTAACGAGACTGATGCCCGCGCAACCGATTTCCGGAAACGTATTGAACATCTCGATGGTTACACCGGTGTCACCAGTATAAATTCTTGGAAGAAAAAAACACAGGCACACTTCAAGTGGGCCGAATACATTGAGTTAGCAACAGTTTCTGACGGTGCGTATGAACTAACTCCACTCGGCCGGGATGTTGATGCCAGTCTTCGACAACACTACCATCCAGAATGGCCTGTGCGATAGTCCAGCAAGAGATGATATCTGAACAAATGTTTCTTACTGAGCTCGGGAGACGAGTAGGTGGCCAGTGGTGGTCAAATCGACGACCTTGGTTTTCCCATGCATCTCAGATTTGACCAAATTCTGTCGCTCAAGGTGTTTCACGTGTCTGCTAGCGGTGCTCTTCGAGATATCTACTGACTCTGTGATTGTGGTGAGTGAGACTGGTGTGTCAAGGGTGGAGATTGTTTCGAGCGTCGATTTGGTCTGTTTCGGTGCATTCGCCGTAAGATCGGGGAGAGCTATCTCGCGAACCTCCCCGTCGATATCACTGAATTGGTGGCTCGACTGAATCTGATCCACCTTTGAGAGGGCCGAAACCGTCAGAGGTAGAAAGATATCGCGGGCACCACCACCGAAAATGACAGTAACCTCTCCATTGGCATTATCGATGAGAGAGCCACAGACTTCGATGGCTGTTTTGAAGTCATTATGTGGCACTTCCGTGGTCTCTATTTCAACGTCTGGTTCGATCTGTTCAATTATCCGTCTAACATCGTTGATCGCTTGTTCATTGCGACCACTGTCACTCGTTGTTGTTGGATTGATTAGTTGGATTTTGGTGCTTCGCTCGATGCCTTGGCTAAGTATCGGACGGGTAACGCGCGTGCTGTCATATCCGATTGGTGCAATGTATGTTCGCATATGGGGTATTTCTGCTAACGACGTATTTAGTATTGTTGCGAGTTTGTGGGATCGTTCGAAATAACTTGGCTGATCCTACAATTTTGAATTCTACCGTTGTGTCTCTGCTTCATTAAAAGATAATTAGAATATCGGTAAAGATTGAACCGACAGTCAAATCCGATTAATTTCTATGCATAAGCCAAGCACCAAGGTATGTATGAGGACGTAGTTCTATTTGCTTTCGAAACGTTCATACGATTCATAAATTATCAATAATCTCTAAAACATCCTCCTCTCTAATTTTATTAGAACCAGAGTCAGAACGAACGGCATTATCAATAACACGACTACATATGCTGAGGACTTGCCGAATATTCCCCTGCGAACGTTGGAGAATAATTTTCAAGCTATCCTCTGTGAAAGGCGAAATCGATTTATTATCACTTCCCCTAGCTATATTAAGATATTCTCCAATAAGATTGTATACCTTTTCTTCTGTCAAAGGACGTAGCGCAACTTCCTGACCAATACGCTCAGAAAACGCATGGTATTCTCCCATCACATCTTGCCAAACTTCTGGAGCACATCCAAACAGTATGCAAAGCCCCTGACTGTTCTGATCCATCAAATGTCGGATACTATTCAATGTTTGTTGCTCGTTTTTTGGACTCAATTGAGATATCCGCTCAAATTCATCAACAAACATGAAAACACCAGTATATCCGATATCAAGTAGCATACTTTTGAGGGCAGTAAAAGCCCGTACTGCAGTTGTATTGTCATCAATAGCACTGTGGATCTCCATTTCTTTCCGCTGTTCGTAACGAAGTCCCTCAGAAGTGAGCCACTGCCATGCGTAGAGGTTTGTATCCTCGTAAACCAGATGAACCATAGCTCGCGCGAAGTCAGCGAATTTAGTCACGTCGCTCAATTGTTGGACTGCGGTGGGTACAAGTTCAGATAGTAGAACATCGCCATCGTCAATGATATCACGCATTTCATCTGCACTGCTAGGATTCGTATTTGTCTCCGTCCGAGCTACTTTAGCCAAGAACTCGTAACTCAGTTTCTGTAATTGGTCAAACCCAATGTCATAAACGAACTCATGATAAATATCAATGAACCCCTCTCCTGGTTGAGTTACGTACCCTACAAGGACATCGTCTCGATCTCTCACCAGAGAACGGGTGTATTTGAGGGTGTGTGATTTCCCATTGCCGTATTTGCCAGTGACAACCAAATGCTTCGACTTCCCTGTACTGAGTACAGATGAGACAGTGTTACTGATTCGGTCTGTAACTTGTTGCTGTCCGCAATAGACTGCAGGATCATCTTCTGGAACCGGACTATACGGGAAGGGATTTTTTGACAATCCGAATTCCGAGTAATCGTGCTGTGCATCCGTGATGGTGAAGTTGTCGCTCATTGGTTTGTATACGTCAACTCTCGGTCGTGAACCGTGAGGTAGTAGTATTGTTTACCGTACTGTTCGACTCCTTGCATAACCTGATCTGTCGACTGGGATGTTGACACAAGTGTATCATCGCCAGCGAGTTCGATTTCTTTGATTCCGTAGTTTGCCTCCTTTGCACCGGTATCTCGGGGCGCACCTGACAGTTCGATTTTTCCGACGTTCTCTTGTGCTAACGCTCGAAGTCCATTGTCGAACGAATTCCGTGATAACTGCAAGGTTGCACATACTGTTTCTCGAAGTTCAGGAATGGAAAGATACCGTTGTCGCATCCCGACGCCAGCAGTCTCTTCCAATTCATCGTATGCCCTCAGCAACGTATGATGGAAATTCGCTGGAGGTTTGTCATTTTGTGGAGAATAGTATTCGCCAGTGAATGCATTCCGTTGGACGGTTCCGAGGCACTTGCCCCAATTCCCGAGAACTTCAATACTTGTTTGATTATAAGAATACGTCGTGAATTCAGCTTGATTCTCTAGTTCATTTAGAACTCTCTCTAGACTGCCTGGCCCCTCTTGTTCTAGGATCTCTAAGAAGTTGCTGTAGTGTGGACTGCGTGTTTCCAAGATCACACTAACTTGCTTCCAGTCTTGATTTTCCACTGTTTCAACGAAAGATTCGCCAACTGATGTAGCCTCATAGTAATCGTCCGGTAATTCATCCAAGAGACCAATACGGAGAGCTTCGAGAATTGTCTCACGAGCACGACGATGACTAACATTGAGTCGCTGTTCTACATTTTCTGTTGTCTGTGGAGAGTTTTGACAGAGATGGGCAACCTCAACAAGTCGCGATAGTGTTACTGGTCGAACTGTCGGCCTCTCGTCGCTCATGTTAGCCTCCGAACCTGTTGTTTAGCTGTTCTGTATGCCCGCTGTGTTACTTTATTACCCTGGAACCGCAGATCCAAATACGCCTCCAAGTCTTCTCCAGATGCTTGCATATATCTGAAACGGCGTAATTCGATAGCCAATGCCCACAAGTTGTGTTTGGTAAGTAAGTCCCGATCATCTCGGATTGTCTCGAAGCTTCTCGAACTACAAACTGGGCAGGCACAGGGTAGGTGAGCCAAACTGTCAATATTTTTTAATGGTTCTCCACCGAATCCCGGCATGAGATAGTTCCTTTTTCCAGCACTGCGGATGAACGCTGAGGAATCAAAACTATCAACGCCAAGATACAACAGAAGTGGTTGGTATGTTACTCCACCCAACCCGTAGGTGTGCAGGTGTTTGTCAGTAGCCCGCCGGGCAGAAAGTATTATTTTTGTGACTTTTTCATAATCTGTTCGAATCGGAACCAGACTTCCGATAGCGTAGCCATCAAATTCACCCTCTTTCTCAAGATGGCTGATGGTATTTCGAATAGTTTCAGGGTCATATCCATGGACGCTAGCCAGGAGAATCTCGTCACCATCATGTGCATCACTTGCCTCCAATGCAAATTCGATACTCTGGTTGATTCTCCGCTGATTCTCTGCCTGTCGATTATCTCTCGACAATGGTATATCAACAGTACCGAAGATATCAGCACCCAGTTTGCGTTGTGTTTCAATGGTTTTCGCTGGGGTGGTGTCTACTTCCTCTTCTTGAAAATCGAAGCCACCGCTATCAGCGAAAATGATTGTCTCTTCGGCTACATCCATCTCACCACGGAGAGTTGCTCCGTTCTTCAATCGGTTCCACTGTGTTTTTCGATTCCGTATCGCCCGAGAGTTGACCATTGCTGTGGACAAATCCGGGATGCTGTTCGTGTACTCGGGTGTATTATCACTCGACCGATTCCCGATGTTACTCACGGGGAATAGTATCGGTGTTTGTAGTTCTCCGTGGGGGGTGTCGAGTTTTCGTTGTCTGTACAACATATCCGACGCGCTGTGCTTAGCTCGGCTGTCGTATAAACTTTGCTCAAGCAAAGCTAAATATGAGAAATCAAAGTGGCTTTGTCAAGTCCTGAAAAAAAGGGTATAGATGGTTTCAGACGCTGTGCGTGATCTCATCGGACGAAAACGCACAATAGAGATACTTGAACTCTTGATTTCCTCTGAGAGTCTGCACTACTCCGAAATCGAAAACTCAGTTGACACATCAAGCGATATGATCACCGACACGCTCGACCTCTTATGTAAACATGAACTGGTGGAACGTATTGAAGAAAATCCAAGAAGAGTCAAATATAAACCTACGGAAACTGGCCGAGACTTCATCCAGGCAGTCGAAAAAATTGAAGAAATCCTAGAAGTTCAAATTGACAGTTAGAACTTCTCAATAGCTGCCTGCGTGGAGTCGTCTTCAAGATACCTGCAGAGGATGCTAATCGAGTCGGGATCCAGTTCTGCCACATTACGTATATTACGTGCGAAGTTTTCCAAATATACGCCCTTGAGACCGATCACAATTGTTTCATGACGTTTTGCATCTTCCGTCCGTGCCGATACAGAAACAATATTCTCATATTGCTCATTGAGGATATCACGATTAAATACGACGCCAATCCTATCTGGTCGAATCCGCTGAACCGTTTGGTCGATATCGATACTAGAGTAGTAATCTGAACCAAGTGTAAAAAATACAATATCGTAGTTAGACTGATCCAGTACTTTATAAAGATCATCTTGGATGCCAAGTTTGTCAGACCGTTCACGGATCTCAGAAACATTCATTCCGCTGAAAGTCACTTCATATGGGGGGAGTCGTTCACTCTCTTCGACTAAGCCAAATCCGGCACTGATAATGTATCGCTGTACCCGATGGCCATCAGCGCGGAGTTGGCGAACGGCGTTGCTTATTGCTTCTTGTTGGCGTCCGGTGTATAATTCACCGGCTTTGATTCCGATGGTGTCGTTTCGCTTGAGTAAGTCCTGTCTGGAAGAGCGATCTATTTCGCTCATCTCAAAAACTCGTTCACCTTCAGGAACATACTTGGAGCCAGAACACTGGTCAATGATGAGGATATCTAATTCCTCATCACCATCTAAGACTGGTTTGTGTGGAGCAAAGTCAGATCCGATGGCATAATTACGTCCAAGATTATTCAGTAGTATCTCTCGCAACTCATGCGGATCATCAAAGCCATGCACATCACAACCGACATTTTCGATGGAGTCTCCAACGAGGTCTTCAAATTGCTCTTCTGGATTAAATAGATAGAGCTCATCATACCTATTGAGATGTTTTTGGAGTGATTGAGCCATTCTCGTCGGTGCGAAAGAGACTGCTTCTGGAGTCTTTGCCCACCACTCATGGACGCCGCTAGCATCAAATGTACCAATTTCTGCAACTGGGAGATCGTGAACCTCACTCCAGAACTGCGGGGTTTCACTCGCTAAGTAATCTTCAGTAGTCTCATAGTTGCTGAGAGAAGCTGATCCCTTCGTCAGAACGAGTGTTTTTGGGAGTGCTTCAGAGAACTCCTCATAGAAGCTCGCTGTGTTATGGAATCCGCGACGGCGGTTCCGGTCGTTGCCACGGAAAATACAGACTTCAATGCCGTGATTGGCACAGATTGGGCATTCACAGTCTTCCCAAGGTCTGTTTGATAGGATCTTCTGATACGCTTCAAGCAGATCTTTGTCTCCTATCCAAATAGCATAGTCCTGAATCACGAACCATAGCCGTTGGAACCGATCCATTCCATCGGGTTTAGATTCTTCCCGTTCCAGAATTTCGACCATTCGCGGGAATCTATCGAGTTGGGTGTGTGCTGTAGCGAGTAGCTCTATGTATTCCGCAAACGGTTTGCTACTCTCTTTATCATCTGAGCGTAGGAGTTTGATCAACTGACTTCGAAGCTCATCACTAAAATACGCTTTTAGGTGGCTGGCATACTCGAAATCGTTTCGTAACGCTGAATCCACGTCACGGAGTGTGCTGTGATCAAACTGTTCGTCGTGACGATGATTCCGCACGTATGTGATTGTCGCTGTGAGTGTCTTGCTTGCTTCAGCTTTCCACTCCCGAAGTGCTTTTGCGATAGATCGCCCTTCTGCGAACGCACGGAGCGCAATGAGTGTCTCACGCCCTCGTAAGGCAGTCTCAATAGCATCAGAAATCTCTGAACCGTGTTTTGGGTATTGCACGCGAATAGCATCGTACCGCTCATCACTGTCAACACGGTAGTTTTTTCCACCTGTCCATGCGGAACGAAGCATACTCGCGCTATCGAAAGAAGACATTCCAGATCGCCCGATGGTGTCGAACGCATCGGACTTGGCGAAGCCGAAAACGTGACTATCGATGCGAGTCTGATGAGTTCGCTCATAGTCTTTGACTGTCTTTCCCACCGATTTGACGATCTTTCTGACTTCGTGGATAGGACTTCCAGCTACACCACCGATACCGAGATAATCGTATCCGATGTTGAGTACTTCATCTGCTGCATCGGCGTAAGACTCGATTGACCATCCTTGGATAGCGACCATTAATCGGAATGGATAGTCGCCCGCTTGGTACAGGTTCCACATCTCAGCCGCATTTTCTAGTGTGAGGTCGTAACGGAACTGCTTGTCATCCTGACGATATACTGCCCGTTTGTCGGTTTCAAGTCTATTCAATACAGAGTCAACACTCCCTTCAAAATCGGCAGCAGTGAACTGTTGGGGCTCTTTTTGCGCCAGTATCGATGGCTCGTGCTCTTCAACATACTGTGGCCACTCGTCGGGCCACTCATCGATCATCAGATCGACTGCATCAGTAAGTTTCGACGGGATGTCAGATTTCTCGATTTCTTCACCAAGAGCGCGCTCGTCTAAATACAATCGACCTTTCTCTTTGCCTGATCCTAACACGAGGTGATCAATCGTCACCCCAACCGAGACATCCAGTGTTTCATAGAAATCAAGCATATCTTGATTTCCGTACGGTGGGAAAGGTAGCGATTTGTATCCCCATGCACCACAATCACTGATAGTCGGGAGCCAATCCGGTATAGAAAGAATCGGATCGGCGTAGACACCGTGTTCGGTTATTCGGTCGGCTTTTTTTGCCGTGGATTCAATCTGCTCACGCGAAATAAGTACACCATCGATTGGTGTGGAGTCTTTGTCGAAGATATCCCAAATGTAGTTCAGTTCGCGTTTCTGTCGGTGAGGATCTGAGCGCTCATCAAGCTCAAAATCATAGTCTGCATCGACGGCATCGTCCCATTCGGGTACGTAGAACCGCACAGTTAGATAGTCACCTGTATCGGTGTATCACAGTCCAGCATATAGAAGTCTCCATTGAGGTACGGATAAATTATCACCCAACCATCACTGCTCGGCAGCCGATGACTACTGTCTGGATTCGACCAAACAAGTATATATAAGTATCACCCTGATATTCTCTCAATATGCCTCAAAGATTATCCAGCAATCAGGCAGCAGAGAGCAAAACTCTCGCTGATGCAGGTGAAAGAGAACTGCGAGTTGGTGAGGATCGCCCCATTCGAATCAGCACGGGGCATCGGATCCTCCACCACGAAGGAAAATGCAGCAGGCCACACGGCCACAACTACGAAATTACTGTTTCGGTGACTGGTGAACTAACATCTGAAGGCTGGATAGTTGATAAAGGAGATATTACTTCAGTAATATCGAAATGGGATCATCGGTTCCTCGTAGAACGAGGTGACCCCCTCATTGAAGCATTTCAGCAAAGTGGTGACGAGGATTCGCTGATTATCATCGACCATCCACCTACAGCCGAAGTAATGTCTGTTCTTCTTGAAGAGGAACTATCCGACTCACTTCCAGAAACCGTCTCAGAGGTCGCTGTATCTGTTCGTGAGACCGGCGAACTGTGTGCTGCTCCCTAATCATGCCAGTTAACACTGAAATCGACGAGGCTGTATCAGACAATAACGGCGATCTCCCGATTAACGAACTGTTCTATTCGCTTCAGGGAGAAGGTACATTGGCAGGTGTACCAACAGTCTTCGTACGAACTTCTGGTTGTAACTTGCGATGTTGGTTCTGTGATTCGTACCACACATCTTGGGAACCGACCGGTGCATGGCGGGATAATGATTCGATTTTGGAAGAAATCCAATCCCACGAGCAGGCAAACCATGTAGTGCTCACCGGTGGAGAGCCACTCATTCACGAGGAGTCAGTGGATCTCCTAGAACAACTGGCAGCAGATGGATACCACACCACAGTGGAGACGAACGGAACCATTTACCGGGATGCACCGATCAACCTCGCCAGTATCAGCCCGAAACTGGCGAGCAGTACGCCGACACCTGATCGAGATCCGAAGGGCGATGGCGAGTGGGAAGAGCAACACGAGCAAGATCGAATCGACATGGAAGCATTGTCGCAATTGATCGACGATTACGAGACGCAACTGAAATTCGTCGTGACTGGAGAGGAGGATATGCAGGAGATTACGACGTTAGTTGATCGGATACGGGCGGCAACAACGACCACAGTATCAGATGATGATGTGTTGTTGATGCCAGAGGGCATGACTCGTGAACAACTCGATGGGACGCGCAGCGAGGTGGCCGAGCTTGCTATGGACTATGGTTACCGATACACACCGCGGCTCCATGTTGATTTGTGGAACGACGCACCAGGAACATGATCAGCAAACGTAGACATACCCGTCGAGACAGTGCTGTGAAGAGGTGGCAACGTGAGTGTCAGAGCCCACGTAGAGAACAGACAAACGACAGATTTGACGAGATTGAGCAACCATGAGCAACAAAAGTGCAGTAATTCTGGTATCCGGAGGAATGGATAGTGCAACCGCTGTGTACGAAGCGATGGATCAGGGCTACGAGCCATACTTCCTGCATACATCGTACGGGCAGCGGACTGAAGACAAAGAATACGAGTGCGCAGAAGCACTCGCCGACGAAGTCGATGCGGCTGACTTCCTGCATATCGAAACAGAGCATTTAGCCCAAATTGGGGAATCGAGTCTCACGGATGATGAGATGGATGTGGCTGATGCAGATTTAGATAGTGACGAGATACCAACATCGTACGTTCCGTTCCGGAATTCGAACCTGTTGTCGATGGCAACATCATATGCTGAAGCGACTGACTCATCGGCATTGTTCATTGGGGCACACGCAGAGGACTTCTCTGGATATCCGGACTGTCGTCCAGAGTTTTTCGAAGCGTTCCAAAACGTGATCGATGTCGGAACGAAACCAGAGACAGAAATTGAACTGAAAGCTCCGTTCGTTGAGTGGTCGAAAACAGAAATTGCTGAGCGTGGACTTGAGCTTAATGTCCCCTACGAAATCACGTGGTCATGTTATCGAGACAACGAACCGGCCTGCGGTACATGTGATGCGTGTGCGTTCCGGCTTGAGGCGTTCCGCGATGCTGGTACACAAGACCCAATTGAGTACGCGAAACGTCCGTCATTCTCATGATATCCGTTCTTTGAGTTCATCTGAGTACATTGTTCCTACCCTTCGCCAGCAAGCATTTTATTCAACTACATCAGAAGAGTAACACACGATGCCTGAAAGTGAGACGGAAGAGATCGATTATTACCCATCGGGGTGGGACGAAGAAATCCATGATGAATATTACGTCGAATGGGTGTATCAAGAAGATCCAACAATCTTCATTCGACTTGACGGGACGATGGGCGAGGGTGAGTATACCGTCACCCCAATTACAGGTGTGAATACAGACGGAGAAGAATACGTGACAAAGCCGATATCAGGACTTTCACGAGAAGAGGCATTTGAAACTGCTGCTACTTTGATTTATGCGGTTAATGGAACTATGGGGAGACTAAATCAAGAATCCGACTTTACCGGAGATATGGAGTAACACGTGAATTTATCTACTGGACTGACCTCTGCTGGTTGAGATCCTGTTCTAGTAGTTCAGCAGCGAGATGACTGATTGATTCAACTTCATCCCGTGGAAGACCACTAGTAGCACTAGAATATTCGAGAACGGTTATTGGGCAAATCGGGGCATTGACACCGTTGACATCAGGTGTAGAACTATCGGCAACCTGGATCTCAGTGCCACGATCTTCAACCTGAGCTACGACATCGACTGCGATTTCGTATGCCCCCCATTCTTCGATAGTCTTCGCTTCGTTGGTTGCCAATTCTTCTACGAACTCGTGATAGGAGTCCTGAGAATCGAAGTGAATCATAGATGAATTATGATCAGTGGTCATGGCTGTACTGTGTTAATGTTCCATTTCAAATACTTAAAACCGGTGAGAAGCCGGTTCCGACGAAAAAGGCTAGAATATGACTGCTGGTACCACGCTGACAAATTTGAATAGGCTTCCATCAGGAAGCGTACCACAGTATGAGTGTTGGAACACTTACCGAACCACGAGTCCTCGCGTCAGCCAAGGATCATCTATCTCAGGACACTAATGAGGGTTATGCGGTTGTGGACTCTCAATTCCGACAATCAAGGTGGGGTGAGGAGACTATCGATAAGGAACTGCGCCACCGACTACAACCGATTAATTCGTTGCCGATGGGGAACGGTTATCCAGATGCGTTAATCGCCCCTCCTCGCTCAGAAGCATATCGTGAGCCCGCAGGTGAAGATGTAGAAAACATACCGCTCGCAGTCGTGGAAGCGAAGGGAGAAACTGCTAGTTCTAATCGAAATGCGGGTCGAGTAGCTATAACACAGGCACACGGCCACATTGAGGAGGCCAATGTCGGATACGCCGCTCTCCCAAAAAGTATCGCCACAGAACAAGATCACGCCCTCGCTCGTGAATTAAATATAGGACTCATCCTTGTTGACGACACCGGGGCCGAATTGCTGGAGAAACCTCGGATAGTCGGATCTGAAATCTCGGAAACGGCAGATACGATACGGTTCCACGCCAAAGACGGCGGAGTCGCAGTAGAGAGCCTAAAGAAGAACCACCCCAAGAACGCAATTGGATACGCCTTGGCTGTACGATTGAGTGAGGATCCGGAGGAGCTATTCAAAGAGTACGTGATTAAATCAGTTGACGATGCCCGTCTTGACGCCACGGCACTTGGGTTGGTTGGCGATGGCCTCAACCGTCGGCAACTCACGACACTCGGGCGCGAGGCTGTTCGGACAATAATCTACCATCATGGAGGTATCGTTCCAGCGTTAGAAGCCATTCAGGAGCAAACAGGGAGCTCAGCCCGCTTCATTGACGAGTTACCAGTTATGGGGACTATTGCTCGCCAAGTGCTTCTCTCCTATCCGCCGACACAAGTTCTCGTAAACACATTGACTGACTTAGCGAAAGAAGGTTACCAAAAGCCAACACTTGCGAAGGTTGCGAAATCTATCGCTCGGAATCGTCCCGATTTCGCGCTAGATCTCTTCGTCAGTCCAGGGGATCGGGCTGTTGTTTTAGACAAGTCTTCGGATCAGGGTCAAGTCAATTTAGATAAGTTCGAAGAGGGGTTCGTCTACTCAACACATACGACGTTTCAGTACAAGGCGATGCTGTACCACGTCGGTCTCCTCACAAAACGTGGTCACGACAGAAAATCCGATTTGGATCCTCAAACTGCCGTGTGGGCCCTAGAAAATACGAATATGTAATCCGAGGAAGCAGAGCGGGGTTCTGACGCCGTCGAGAAATACGAGATTATAGATCCCAGACTCTTGCCGAAGTTAGTGAAACAAGCTTGTCGGATTTCTATTAGGAGGGGTAGTGCGAGATGCAGCGCGCATATTCAGCATGGTAAATAATGCCAAAGAGATATCATCTATACTGCCATAGCATCTATATGGAATCCCCTTGTAATCCGAAGACCCCAGAGGAACTGCACGACGCACTTGATAGACTACTTATTAGGGCAGATAAAAACGGCTTATTGGGTAACAGAACTACGACGGATACGTTCATCCACGACGATCCTGACACTCGCAACTGGGAAGTTCTCATTCATCAAATGTGAGACTAACGATCAAAATTCAGCAGGTGAGCCTGTATTAATTCGTTGAAATCTCGACTCGCTGAGTGACGGATACACAGCCCGTATACGACAAGACTACTCCGGTAGAAACCACTCGCATCTACTCTGATCGCTTTTCGTCAAACTGAGGGCCCTTCGTTACGATGTTGTCGTCCTTCTCCCACTCAACAAGTCCCTTTGATACCAACTCTGGAAGCGAAAACTTGTTCAATTGAAGTCGAAGCTTCGCTACATCCTCATTAGCTGATGGCGTGTCTTGCCCCGGCTCCGCATGGGATGCAGTAAAATCACTCATCATGATATGCAAGATTTCACATATACTTCAACCCGCTAGATTTTCATTCATTTAATAAATCCAACTCGGCAACATTGGGTCAGCGTGTGCTGCATTCAACCTCTTTATTCAGCACTCCAGACATTCCCATATCACATATCAGATATTTTCTTCACCAGATTAGGTAAAGGTCTCAAGAAATTCACAAGAGCCGCCAGAAAGCAGACTTTCCAGTCTGATTTGTGTAACTGATGGTGGATTTTTTGTCGTTAGGCTTTGTACTGTTCTCCAAACTCTTTGAAGTGCTCTACTAGTGTCTTCTCTGTCTCCTTGATTTCGGGTACAGAGCTAACGTGCCTGTAGAATGTTATGTTGTTATCATAGGGGTTTTCAGACGTTTCTATTGACCACCCATCATTGTGGGTAGCTGACTGGACTTCTTGATCAATATCTACGTCAGCACTCTTAATTTTGTAACCGAACGCACGCACCGCACCGTTGATATCAGGTCTACCGTACCTGTTTGGTTCCATCCAATACAGATGTACGTTCAGATTTTGGCTCCCATCCGGAGCGTCTGGCCCGTTCATTGGATGATTAATTCGCTGCAAAGCTAAACCGCTGGATGGACTCTGATTCGAATTGAATCCCGGAGAATCATCAGGGTCGAACAGTCTGGGTTGGGCATCAACCATTCGCTGGTCAAATTCTTTCAGTCGTGCTTCGATTTGATTATCAAACTGCTCTGGAAGTCGAAGCGCCTTGAGGTAGCGATTATTCCGAAGCCCCTCGCTGAGGAACTCATCTGTCATGGATTCAGCCTCTCGGTGAGATATGTTAATTGTTGCTCCAAGATGTCAATCATTCCAATTGGCCGAACGGCTTCAACAAAGTCACCAGAATCTATTGATCTCTCAATGATTGGCAAGGGTTGAAATCCTATCAGACGCTGTTCAGCGACGGCACAGAAGAGGTAGCCATTGGCCGCCCACTGGTCATCGACAGCTTCGCCTTGACGTAAGACAGTTCTAATCGCGGCAGTCACATCCTGCCAGTAAACAACCTCGATGGGCTCTGGATCGTCCCACATGATCCGCTGTGATCCATCTGATCGTGGTTCGACCGGAGGTTCAACAACCGAGTTGAGTCTCTCTTTATTTTCCTTTGGCAGAAGTAACACATGATTCCATTCCATCTCGTCGTATTTTTGCTCAACGAGCCGCGCAGTCTCAGCGGTTTTTCGATAGTTGTCGTCATTTAACTTCACTTCGATAGACACCCCATGATCACCACAAAAGACTAAGATATCCGGGCGTCGAAAGGTGCCATCTGGTTTTTCAATCCGTGTTTCCCGGTCAACACGGATTGGTGGATGGTCGATAGACATGCCGAACAGTTCCGTAACGAGTGCTTGGGACGGACGAAGCAACCGTGCTAACCACCGAGACCACGACACCTCCCCACTCGGACGGAGGGGGCCACGGAGTCCGCTTAGTTCAGAAAGTTTTGATGAGAGAGGGTCTGTATTAAAGGGTGCAGCTGCTTCATTCCAGACGGTGTTAGATTGTTCAAATAACTCAACAATTTCCACTGCTGCTTCATGGCCACTCTCAGAGTATGCATCCCACCACGGATCAAAATCCGACCAGCAGGCTGCGAACTGATCCTGGTCTATCGCTAGAGAATCTGGATCATCGAGGAGACGTGATGACTGTGTCTGCGTGTGTTCCCAGTTGCCGAGTTCCCTCCATCGTCTGGTCAGTGGCTGAATTCCGGCTACATGTGGAGAAACATTGTCAGGCACCATCGTGGGTTGTGACTGCCACATCGCTTTGATAACATCCCAACGGTTGGTAGTTTCATCTCTGGCAAGTAGGTAAACAAAAGCAGAATGTTGGCTGATAAACCACATATCTGAATGGGACTCCCAGAACCGGTCAAGACTTCCCCAATCTTCGGACTCTACCTCTATACTCACGTCACAATCAATTCAGACAGAGTATAAAATAGCTACGAGCGGAATGAAGTAGTCGCGTGCTCACTGCCAACTGATGGAATCGCCCCCCTGCGTTTCGGGGCTTTTTTTCGGTTCCGCACCTTCCTGAACGCGATGGCGAATCTCCTTGTGACGCTTTTTGCGGGCGCGGTCTTCGGACTCGCTCTCGCCGCGCCGCCCGGACCGATGAACGCGATCATCGGCGAAGAGAGCGTCGTGCGCGGTTGGCTCGCGGGGTTCAAGGCCGGCCTCGGGGCGATGAGCGCGGACGCGATCTTCTTCGTGCTGGCGGCGCTCGGAGTGGTCGCCTTCGTCGAACGATTTCCCGTCGTGCGGGCCGTGATGGTCGGTGTTGGTGGGGTACTAATGCTGTACTTCGCCTCCGGTGCCGCCAGGGACGTGCGGTCGTCGTTCCAACCCGGGGGAGAGACCACAGATGAGTCGACCCTGCGGGTCGGTACGGGCTTTCGGAAGGCGTTCGTGTTGGCGCTGACGAACCCATACCAGATCCTCTTTTGGCTGACGATCGGCGTCGGACTCCTCCAGCCGGGAACGCTCGACGTTCTTTCGCAGACACCCTACGTCGGCGACGCTCTCGCCGGCACGCTTGTCGTTGAGACCGGCTCGCCGGCGCTCGTCGTCGGCTTCTTCGGCGGGATCATCATCTGGATCACCGGGTTTCCGGCGGCACTCGTGACCGCTGAACGACGCGTTGAGGCGTTCGCGCCGATCATTGCGGGGCTGAGCTCGGTCGTCTTAGCCGGGTTCGGCGTGCTGTTTCTCGTAGAGAGTGCCGGGATACTGTTCGGATGAGGATCGGAGCCAGTGGCGCGATGACCTTTTCGAATGGCTACTCAAGCGAATAGACATATTGCGCGGTACGAATCCGCAGTGAGCAGGTGACACATTGGAGGGTAGCTGAAACAAACGGAGGTATCATGCTGCATAGAATCTCTGTATCGGTCACTCCGAACGCCCCATATCAAAAATAATACATTTTTCACCAGATTAGGCAAGAGCCTCATTATTATCCAAGAAAAGTTGATTCTTTGTAACATCTTATCAGCATCATCAAATCACCTATTTCGGATTCTAACCGACCGATTTATTTGGATGATTACCCTTAGATGTAACCGAACCGCAAGAAGGCTTCGACCCGCATTCCGTAACGGAATGAAATCAAATTCAGAATCGGCGGTATATTTATATACAACATACTGCCGTCTTGTGGATTTGGTTCATTCCGAAAAGGAATGGGCGCTGCAGGATTTGAACCCGCGACAACTTGGTCCGAAGCCAAGCACTCTGTCCAAGCTGAGCTAAGCGCCCGCACCCACTCGTTCCGAACCTCGAATAATAAGCGCGTCGGTCTGCCCATCGTAGGCCAGTCGGTCACACGGCTCCCGAACCACCTCCTTTATTCACCGGCACCGACCACCGAGGCGTATGGCGTCGGTGTCGCTCTCGCTTCGCGCGGCGATCGAACTCACCCGCCCCGGCAACGCGGTTGCCGCCGGCGTGCTCACCGCCACCGGCGCGTTCGTCACCGGCGGTATCGCTGCCGCACCGCTTGCCGTCGCCGCGGCCGTCATCGCCACCCTCGCTGCGACAGCCGGCGGCAACGCGATCAACGACTACTTCGACCGCGAGATCGACGCGGTCAACCAACCCGATCGGCCGATCCCCCGTGGGGCCATCTCTGCCCGCGGCGCACTCGGGGTCAGCGGTGCCTGCTTCGGGATCGCCACCGTCGCCGCACTCACGCTGCCGCTGGTCGCTATCGGGATCGCCGTCGTCAACCTGCTCGCGCTTGTCGCCTACACCGAGTGGTTCAAAGGCCGGCCGCTCCTCGGCAACATTCTCGTTGCCTACCTCACCGGGAGCGCGTTCCTCTTCGGCGGGGCGGCCCTCGGTGAGCCGTTCGGCGCGGCTGTCCTGTTCCTCCTGGCCGCAGTCGCAACGCTGACACGGGAGATCGTCAAGGACGTTGAGGATATCGCCGGCGACCGACGGGAGGGGTTACGAACGTTTCCGATCGTCGTTGGCCGAACCCCCGCGCTGTGGACTGGCGTCGCGGTACTGGTGGTCGCTGTCGCCGCGAGCGCGGTGCCGTATCTCGACGAGACCTTCGGGCTGAGCTATCTGCTTGTTGTCGTGCCTGCCGATGCGGTGATGCTGTGGGCCGCGCTCCGCTCGTTCCGCGATCCGACCGTGAGCCAGCGGTGGCTCAAACGCGGGATGTTCCTTGCGACCGCGGCGTTCGTCGTCGGGCGGGCGGCGGTCGTCCTCGGCTGAGCCGGTGTTGACGCTACCGCCGGTGACTCTTTGCCGTGTGGCCGCCATGGATAGTGTATGCCAGTCACTGACGATGACGCGATCCGCGACGTGCTTGGGTTGAACTCGATCGCTGTCGTCGGCTGTTCGACGACCGCCGGCAAGGCCGCCCATGAGATCCCTGCCTATCTCCAGCAACATGGCTATGAGATCCATCCCGTCAACCCTTACGCCGACACGGTGTTGGGCGAATCCGCGGTCGACTCGCTTGAGGAGGTCGAGGCAGATATCGATCTCGTCAACGTATTCCGGCCAAGCGAGGAGGTCGCCGGCATCGTCGATGAAACACGCAGCCGCCACGACACCGACGGCGATATCGAGGCCATCTGGCTCCAACTCGGTATCACCGACGACGACGCTCTCGCCGACGCTGAGGCTGCCGGACTCACAACGGTTCAGGATCGATGTATGAAGGTCGAACACCAGCGACTGATGGCTGACTGATTCGGCAACATCGAATGTGAGCAAGCAGGCTGTCGCCTATTGGCTCGTCTCGCTATCGTCGCCGTCGTCGCTATCGCTCTCATTCGAACCGCCCGAATCATCGTCGCCGTCGCCCTCTTCGACCGGGATCTCCTCGCTGTCGTCGGTCGTCTCATTGGTGTCGGTGTCGACATCGATATCGGCGTCGTCGATAGCGGCCTCGATATCGACATCGAGTTCGTCGCCGATGGCCTCCAGGATGACACGCTGTTCGGCGATCTCGGCTTCGAGCGACTGGACTCGGCCACCGGTGTCCTCGACCGTCCGCTTGGTTGACTCGACTTCCTTGCGGAGGGCGTTGAGTCGGCGATACATCTTCTCGGCGGTGTCGGCGACAGTCTGGATCTTTTTCGCCGTGCTTCCGAGTCCCATATCCCTGTTCTCGGCCGCCCGTGTTGTGTGTGTTGTGGTTGTCAGTGCGACCGCATGCGTTGTGACCGTCGACCTCCCCGAGCGTTTTTCGTGCTGCCGCTTCGACGGGATGTATGGACGCGCCGCGAATCCTGTTGACGAACGACGACGGCATCGGCAGCGTCGGCTTTCGTGCCCTCTATGAGGGGTTGTCGACGGTCGGCGATGTCGTCGCTGTCGCGCCGGCCGACGATCAAAGCTCGGTCGGTCGGACGGTTTCGACGGCGGTGACGGTCGACGATCACGAGTACGGCTATGCGGTTCACGGCACGCCCGTCGACTGCGTGATCGCCGGCCTCGGCTCGATCTGCCCGGACGCCGATCTCGTCGTCTCGGGCTGCAACAAGGGCGGCAACCTCGGGGCCTACGTGTTGGGTCGCTCCGGCACCGTCAGCGCGGCCGTCGAAGCGGCGTTTTTCGGCGTCCCCGCGATTTCGGTGTCGATGTATATCGAGGGCGGCGACGACTGGGCGTCGCTGGCGACCGAACCCGCGGATTTCGCCACCGCCCGACGGGCGACGAAACACCTCGTCGAACACGCCACGACGAACGGCGTCTTCGAGGCAGCCGACTACCTCAACGTGAACGTTCCCTTCCGCGACAACGCCGGCGTAACGGGGTCGATCCCGATGCGCGTCACCCGACCGTCGATGCGGTATGAGATGGGGGCCGAACGGAACGGCGACCGCGAGATCGAACTTAAAGATGGGATCTGGGAGCTCATGCGCGGCGACAGCGTCGACGACCCCGTTGGCACCGATCGCCGCGCCGTCGCCGACGGCGAGATCAGCGTCTCGCCGCTGACCGCCCCCCATGCGACGAAACACCACGACGCACTCGACGAGATCGTCGCTGGCTACACGGCGCGCACCGAGGGTAGTTCGTAGCTCGAATTCGACAGTGGAGTATCAGGATTCCGCTCCATCCTTCGGAAGTCGTCCGTGTAACGTGGCGTTGTGAAAGATGAACTTTGCACCCCCGTTGAGCGTCTTTGTGACCTCGATTTCCCACCCGTGGGCCTCGGCGATCTGTTTGACGATCGGCAGTCCAAGCCCGGTTCCGTCCTCACTGGTCGTCATCCCGTATTCGAGCACCGTCTCGTAGTCCGCCCGCGGGATCCCACGGCCATCGTCGGTGATGTAGAACGCCTCACTCGGTGTGCTGGACACCCGCGTCGCGGTTGCCAATCGATCGTGAATCCCGATTCGCACCGTCACCGATTCGCTGTTGTGTGCGACAGCGTTCTCAAAGAGGTTTTCCAGCAGCCGCGCCATCTGATCGCTGTCGCAGAGCAGCGTAAAGCGATCGTCGACGATCAGTTCTGCGTGTTCGGTCTCGACGCGTTGCCAACAATGTCGGGCAAGCTCCGGGATGTCGACCGGTTCCGTGGTCTCGATAATCTCGGGATTTTGGGTGAGGGTGAGGGTCTTGTCGACCATCGCTTCGATCCGATCTAATGCCCGTTCGATCCGGTCGACCGGATCATCGTCTGCCGTCTCGATCTGTTCAAGCCAGCCCTGTGCGGCGTTCACTGGATTCCGCAGATCGTGTGAGAGCGTCGACGCGAGCTTCTCAAGCTGCTGGTTTCGTGACGTAGCGTCCGCCTGCTGTGCTGTTCGCTCGGTCGCGTCACTGTAGAGAAGAAACCCATGGTTGCCACCGTCTGTCTCATACGGGATGATTTCACGACGGAGGGGTGCCGTTGCACCTGTTGCATCCCGCGAGAGGATTGTCTCACGGTGTGTGTTCGAAGCGATAGCGGCAACGATCTGCTCGGCTGTATCCTCCGCAGCGTCGGGACAGGTATACTCAGTTACCGGCCGCCCGATAGCCCCCTCGTCCGCGTCAAACCGTTCGGTAAACCGGTGATTTACCGCCTCAATAATCGGTTCGCCGTCGATCACCTGTATCTCTGCGGCCGGGTTCGGCAGGTTCTCGAAGAGGTGTCTGAACCGTTGGGTATCCGGTGCCGCACCATCTGGCGTATCAGATGAATCGGTGGCACCGCCTTCGGTCACGGCGAAATCGCGGCGGTTCATACATCGTGTCAATAAATATTATGTATGAGTAATAACCTTTCGATCTGTCGGATACCGCCTTGCTACCCGGCTCAGTCGTCCGATTCAGCGGCGGCCGCGCCGGTGTCGGTCGCTGCGGCGGCCTGCTTGCGATCCAGCTCGTCGAGGTAGTCGTCGGCATCGAGGGCGGCCTGTACACCCATCCCCGCGGCCGTGGCAGCCTGCTGGTAGTGGAAGTCGACGACGTCGCCCGCGCCGAACAGCCCCTCGACGCCGGTTTTCGTCTGGCTGCCGCCGCGACCGCCCTCGGTGATGAGGTAGCCCTCGTCGTCGGTGTCGACGCCGATGCCGTCCAGATAGTCGGTGTTCGGCGTGTGGCCGATGGCGTAGAAGACCGCGCCCGCGTCGAACTCGAACTCCTCCGTGTCGGGGTCGTCGAGTTTTTCGGTTGGGTGGCCCTCGGGATTTGAGACCATCGTCACGTGGTCGATGCCGTCTTCCTGGGTACCGTGGAGTTTGGTCACCTCGGTGTTGCGCATGATCTCGATCTCGCCGGCGTCGACCTTCTCCATGACGCGGTCGATCCACACGTCCTCGGCGCGGAACTCCTCGCGGCGGTGGACGATGTAGACCGTCGAGGCGAACTTCGTGAGGAAGTGGGCCTCCTCCATCGCGGCGTCGCCGCCGCCAACGACAACGATCTCCTCGTCGCGGAAGAACGCGCCGTCGCAGGTCGCACAGGTCGACAGCCCCCAGCCCATCAGCTCGTCTTCGCCCGGAACCCCGAGCGTTCGCGCGCTCGCCCCGGAGGCGGCAATGAGCGCGTCAGCGGTGTACACTGTGTCGTCGGTGAGCGTGATCCGGAACTGGCGGTCGGCTCCCTCGCCGTCGACGGTAACGTCGTCGAGGACGCCGTTTTCGATATCCGTGCCGAACTTCCGGGCCTGTTCTTTCATCTCATTGATGAGATCCGGCCCGGAGATCCCCTCAGGGAACCCCGGATAGTTCTCCACCTCGGTCGTCAGCGTGAGCTGGCCGCCGGGTTCGTCGCCCTCCAAGACGAGGGGGTCGTTGTTCGATCGGGCGGCGTAGATCGCCGCCGAGAGGCCGGCGATGCCGCTGCCGGCGATCACGAGCCGCCGGTGATCGTCCGCGGGTGGTTCTGATGACATAGCTCCGTGTAGGAACAGGGGCCGTATGTAGGTTGTGTGTGGAACGCTACCGGACTGAACGGCCGACAACTGTTCGTGTGGAGCGAGACAGCGACAACGCTACAGCAGATCCAGCAGCTCGTCGTGGTCGTCGACCTTGTCGGTCACATCGGTGTAGATCGCAAACCCTTGTTGGTCGCCGTAGGGGATGCCACGGTAGAGGAACGTTTTCTCGCCGCCGACGGCCGCGCGTTTGACGAAGGCGACGTTCGATTTGCCGTCGGCGGTGCGCTGGTCGAACTGTTGGGCTTCGTCCTCGCGGCCGGCCGGGACGATGAGATCGTTGAGCGGAAGGCCGATCACGCGCTTCATGTCGGGGCTGAACAGATCCCGAAAGGCGTGGTTGGCGTCGACGACGATCGGCTCGCCGTCCTCGATCTCGAATTTGACGACGGCGTCGTCGATCTGGTGTAAGAGCTGCCCGAACTGGGTCACAAACTGATTCGATGTTGCGGTCATGATGGGGCTGACAGCGGGGTGTGGAGTGCCTCTTCCGCACTCGGTGGTACTCGGTTGTGAGTAATAAGTTTTCCGGCATTTTCGACAATGATTGTCCATGATATACCGAATAACAATAGTGATACTCAACCGATTTTGGAATATACCTGTCTTTCTCTGAACTGTCGGCCATAGCAGCCAATAAAAACATACCATCGCAGCAGCGCGCTCACAGCGGGCACAACGGGATTTGAACCCGCGGCCGTCGGATTAGAAGTCCGACGCTCTGTCCAGACTGAGCTATGTGCCCCATCGGATGCTCACGCCAGTTCGTAAAAAGCCGTTTGGGTTCGGGACAGCGAGTCAGCACACCTAAGTCCCGCAGTCCGCTACCGCGGGTATGCACGTACTCGGAACCGTCGGCCTCCCCGGTAGCGGCAAAGGTGAGTTTGCCGACGTGGCCCGCAACGCGGGTGTGCCGGTCGTTACGATGGGGGATGTGATCCGGGGGGCCTGCCGTGACCGCGGGCTCGATCCCGCCGACCACCACGGCGAGGTTGCCAAAGCACTCCGGGAGGAACACGGCCCGGCGGCGATCGCCGAGCAGTCGCTGCCGCATATCCGCGAGCACCTCGCCGCCGATGACACCGACACGGTCGTCGTCGACGGTCTGCGCTCGATGGTCGAAGTCGAGGCCTTCACCGAGGAGTTCGGCGACGAGTTTTCGATCGTCAGTATCGAAGCTCCCTTCGACCTCCGTGCGGAGCGACTCGGCGACCGCGGTCGGGATGGCACCGACACCGATCTCGAAGCTCTCCGTGAACGCGACGAGCGCGAACTCGGCTTTGGGATGGGCGACGTGATGGACGCCGCCGACTACCGGATCGACAACACTGACAGCCTCGATGACTTCAAGGCTGAGGCACGCGAACTGCTCTCCCGGGTGGGTGCCAATGATCTACAGCATTGACGTGCGGATCGAAGCCCCGGTCAACGACACCGAGGTCACCGACCGGGTCGCCGACGCCGTCGGCAACGTCTTTCCGAACGCCGAGTTCGATCACGAACCGGGGCTGCTCGTCGGCGAAACCCACACCCTCGATCCGTTTTCGGATCTGTTGTACGAACAGGAGATCCTCGATACCGCCCGCCGAGAGTTCCACAAACACGCCGACGACGAGGGATTCAGCTTCGCGCTGAAGAAACAGGCCGCCTTCCAGGGCGTCATCAACTTCGCGGTCGGCAACCCCGATGAGCTCGGCGATATTGAGGTGTCGGTGACGGTTCGGGAGCCCGATGTCGCGTCGATGATCGACCGCGTCGCCCCACCGACTGAGGACGGCACCCCCGTCGATCCAGCGTCGAAAGCGGAGTAACCCCGCCACCGACGCCCGAAAGTCTTCTTTGCGTACAGGATCGTTGAAAACGCCGCAAATCTGCTTCTAAACAGTCTAAACGATTTTCAAAGCGTCCTAAACAGTCGCGCAACCACCGTTTTCGCCGTTTTTTGGGGTGAATTTACTCCAACGCTCTGGCCACTATATGTGGGTATGGGTCGTTGGGATGGATAGACGGTGAGCACGAAATGAAAGGCTTCCAATCGACCCAACGCATCGAAACGGCTGCGACAACCGCGGCCGCAGCAACGCTCCGCCGCGGCCAGCGCGTCCTCCACGACAGCCAGCGAGCCCTCCACACCACCGTTCGGTGGATCGGGTTTTGGGCTGCGATTTTGCTCCCCCTGGTGTATCTGCCGATACTCGCGTTCGGGATCGGCCCCCAGCCCAGTCTCCTCGGCCTTGGGCTCCTTGGCTGTCACCTGTTTGCACTGATCGCTGGCCACAACCACACCCACGATACCACATGAGCACCTCTCACCACACCCCCGCTGACGACACGCGCACAGCCCCCGAGAAATCGAACGACGACACCGACGACACCGGCGAGACTAACGACGTTGACGACGCCGAGTCGACGGCGACGAAACAGCAGCGGCTTGCGGCCTACCTCCGCGAGCAGGCCGCAGACGGCGAGCTGTACTTCAAAAGCAAGTTCATCGCCGACGATGTCGACCTCTCCGCGAAGGAGATCGGCGCGCTGATCCTCAAGCTCCAGGATTCGGTCGCTGATCTCTCGATCGAACGCTGGTCGTACACCAGCGCGACGACGTGGCGCGTCGAACGAACCAACTGACCGGCCGGCTCACCGTCACCCACACTCCGTTCGAACCGTAGATAGATACGACAGTCACCACTACAGCCACGGTGTGTGCCAGTGCTATCGAGTCCCTGAGCCATCGGATGATCTTGTCGAGACGGCCAAACGGCGTGTCGAGACCGGCAGCGATGCGGCTGCTGACCCTCCCGCTATCATCGACGCAGTTGTCGACACCACAGCGGCAGCACCGATCGACCGCGGTGTGGGCACGCTAACCGCGGCGTTTGCGATTCGGCGGGCCGTCTTCGTGGCCGAGCAGGGCGTCGACTCGGCCCTCGAATGGGACGATGCTGAGACCGAGGCGACCCACCTGCTTCTCGTTGTCAACGACCGACCTGTCGGGGTTGCCCGCGCACGACTCATTGACGACTCTACGGTGAAAGCCGAGCGGGTGGCTGTCCGTCCGTCAGCCCGCGGCGAGGGATGGGGCCGGCGGCTGATGGATGCTGTCGAGGCCGTCGGTGTCGACGCCGACGCGAACCACTGCGTTCTCCACGCCCAGCAACGTGTTGAGGGGTTCTATCACAATCTGGGCTACCAAACGGTCAGTGAGCCCTTCGAGGAGGCCGGCATTCCGCATGTGGAGATGGAACGTTCGATATCGACACGGTAGCACCACCGGCAGCAGGCTGTGGTCGCCACCGGCTAGATCGCCAGCAACACAACGACGGTGAGACTGATGAAAACGATCTTCAGGGCCGTGTTGACGACGATCACCTTTGTCCCGAACTCCGCACCCCAGATGCCGTACTGGAAGGGGATCGATCGTTTGAACGTTGAGACGGCAAACGAGATGATCCCGCCAAGCAACAGCGTCGCCACCGCCTGCCGGGGTGTGAACACATCGCCCAACAGCGGTGCGATCGTCGCCGCGCCGGATGTCGTATCGAGCGTGTAGACAGCGATCACCGGCACGGCGGCTGCCGGCAGTCCGACCAACGCGACCAGGGGATCGGCTGAGCCGGTGATGCTCGTAATATCATACTGGCCCACCAGCAGCGTGACCAGCGTGTAGATGACGACGAGCCGCGGGACGAGCCGTCGCAACGTCGGCCGGGTTCGCTCCCACGCCGCCAGCAGTCGTTGTTTTGGCGTCTGTTCTTCCTCGTCGAGCGCGTCGGGATCGAGTTGAACATCATCATCGAAATTGGCCTCCGAGAGCAACAGCGCGCCGGCGAGGATGCCGACCAGCGTGATCGCCAAGGAAATCAGTGCGCGCGAACCCACATACAGGACGCCGACATGCACCCCGAGAATCGGGATAAGCACCGGAATATAGTACGTAAAGACGTGCTGGGCGAAGCCGAAGAACGTGTTCATCACGACGGCGATCAGCGTTGCCTCGTCGTCGAGATAGCCCGACTCCCGCAGATCGGCCAACATCGAGTAGCCGGCTGTCGTTGAGGCGGTCGTCGTCAGGATCGCGGTGCCGACCTCGTCGGGCAGGTTGGCCGGCCCAGTCAACAGCCGCGAGAGGCCGGCGATCTTTTCGACGAGCCCGAAGGCGACCGCCACGTTGGCGAGATAGACCGACACCGACACGAGGACGGCGATCCGGGCGACACGCGGAGCCACCTCGATGAGCGCGTTGGCGACGACCGAAACGGAGTCGACAGGCAGCACAGCCGACCGTCCGAACGGCGCGCCCAAAGCCGCGTCGGTCTCGTCGCCGCGATTTTTACCCCCTGTCGTCTACAGCGCGTATGCCTTCGATCACGGTCGAAACCGAGGATCGAACCGAGTGTATCGACATCACCGATCGCGTGGCGGCGACGCTCCCTGACGACGCCGACGGCGTCTGTACCGTCTTCAGTCAGCACACGACGATGGGCGTCGTCGTCAACGAGGCCGAGTCGCGGCTGCTTGATGATCTGGCGACCGCACTTGATGACCTCGTTGCCGACGACGGCTGGCAACACGACCAGATCGACGACAACGCCGACAGCCATGTTCGGGCGATGCTCGTCGGCGAGAGCGCGACCGTCCCGGTCGTCGACGGCGAACTTCAACTCGGTCGCTGGCAGTCGATTCTCGCTGTCGAATGCGATGGCCCCCGGAGTCGAACGCTGACCGTTCGCGTTCACTAACCCATCTCGTTCACTGACCGGTTGTCTTCACCGACCATCCGGCGGAATTTTATCGACGGCCGCCAAGAGGATAGTAGATGCATCTCCTCCTCACCAACGACGACGGGATCGAGAGTCCGGGCCTTGCTGCGGTCTACGAGCACCTCACGCCGACGTGGGAGGTGACGGTCGTCGCCCCCGCCAGTGATCAAAGCGGCGTGGGGCGGTCTCGCTCCGATCTCTCCTATGAGCGCGCCGACGAGATCACCATCGACGACCACGAGTGGGGATACGTCGTTGACGGCACCCCGGCCGACTGCGTCGCTGTCGGACTTCGGCACATCCCCGAAGCCGAGCAGATCGATCTCGTCGTCTCGGGAGCCAACAACGGGCCAAACGTCGGCAGCTACATTCTGGGCCACTCGGGGACGGTCGGCGCGGCCGTCGAGGCAGCCTTTCTCGGCACGCCGGCGGTCGCGGTCTCCGGCTACGACCACGAGACGTACTTTCCCGAAGACGGCGACAACTCCTTTGACGCGATCGCTGCGGCCACCCGCGACCTCCTCGCCCTGATCGAGGATACCGCTGCGTTCGACGGTGACGTCGACTATCTTAACGTCAACGCCCCGGCGACGGGGGGTGACACGCTCGCGGTAACCAAACCCCTGGCCGACTACGACACCCGCGTCGTCGACAACGACGGCGAGACCAACGTCTTCGAGAGCAACTACTGGGCGACCCATCCGGTCGAGGGCGATGGGTTCCCGATCGGCCTCGACAACTACACCGACGACTACCCGCCGTGGAGCGATCGAGCCGCCATCGTCGACGGCGAGATCAGCGTCACGCCGTTGGGAACGCCCCAGAGCGTCGTCGATCCGCCGGCCGATTTCGTTGCCGCGTTGGATCGGTACCCGCTCGAAGAATCATAGTCGATCGGCTGTGCGACGTGGGACGGCCGTCCGGCTTACATCATGCCGCCGGGGCCACCGCCGCCACCGAGCCCGCCAAGCCCACCCTCGCCGTCCTGCATCTTCTTCATCATCCGCTCCATGTCGCCGTCGCCCATCCCCTGGAACTGGTTGAGCGTGCGATCCATCATCTTGTGCTGTTCGAGGAGTTCGTTGACCCGCTCGGTGTTGGTACCCGAGCCGCGGGCGATGCGTTCGACCTGACTCGCCGAGATCGAGCGTGGCTCTTCGAGCTCGCCGTCGGTCATCGAATCCATAATGACGTTGAACTCCCGCATCCGCTCTTGGGTTACGTCCATCGCGTCGTCAGGGAGTTGATCCATCATCCCGCCGCCCATCCCGGGGATCATATCCATCACCTGATCGAGCGGGCCCATGTTGTTCATCGCCTCCATCTGTTTCTGCATATCCTTCAGCGTGAAACTCCCCTCAAGGATGCTCTCGGGGTTCCAATCGTCGTCCTCGCTCCCCGTCTCCTCCATCGCGCGCTCGACGCGCTCGGAGAGCTGTTTGAGATCGCCCATCCCCAACAGCCGCGAGATGAAGCTGTTGGGCTCGAAGCGTTCGATATCCTGCACCGTCTCGCCGGTGCCGAGGAAGGCGATCGACGAATCGGTCTCGTTGACGGCGGTGAGCGCGCCGCCACCTTTCGCCGTCCCGTCGAGTTTCGTGATGGCGACACCCTCGACGCCGATAGCCTCCTCGAAGCGTTGGGCTTGTTCTTTCGCGCCCTGACCAATCGCTGCGTCGAGCACGAGCAGTCGGGTGTCGGGATCGACGACCGAGTCGATCTCCTCGATCTCGGCGATCAGCTCCTCTTCGAGAGCGTGCCGGCCGGCAGTGTCGACAATGTGGACTTCGGCCTGTTCGGTCGCTTCGAGGCCGTCGCGGGCGATCTGCACCGGATCGTCGGCGTCGGGATCACCATAAAAATCGACCTCGGCGTTGCCGGCCATCTGTTTGGCCTGATCGTACGCGCCGGGGCGGAAGGTGTCGGTCTGGATGATCGCCGGTCGCAGCCCCTTCTTGGAGAACCACCACGCCATCTTGGCGGCGGTGGTCGTCTTCCCCGAGCCCTGTAGACCAGCGAGCAGGATCGTCTGAGATTCAAGCGGCAGTTCGGTGGAGTCGCCGACGAGCTCAACCAGTTCCTCGTAGACGATCTTGAGGACGTGATCGCGGGCGGAGGTGCCGCCTGGCGGCTCTTCGTCGAGCGCGCGGCTCTTGATCGCATCCGACAGCTCCATGACGAGGTCGACCTCGACATCGGCCTCCAGCAGCGAGCGTTGGATCTGCTTGACGACCTCTTGGATGTCGTCTTCCTCCAGCCGGGATTTCCCGCGGAGGTCATCGAGGGTGCCCCGCAGCGAACTCCCGAGATCATCGAGTACCATTTGGGCGTGCTACGCGGCCCGATAGCTAAAGTGTTGTTCGTCCAGCGGCGACGTGCGACTCCGACCGTTGCAAAACGAGATCGATGGAAACGCTACTCTTCGTCGCTTGGTACGCCGCTTTTGTTGATCTCCATGGTTCGATACCGGTTACCGTCGTCGGTAGTGGTGTCGGATTCGGTAACTGTCTCATCTTCGTCGGGGGGCTGATTCACTCATTGTGTTATCCTACTGGTTCCAATGTTAAGTATCTCCCTGTGAAGAAATACCAAGCGATGAGTAGCGCGAGCAAGCCAGCGACTATGATCCCGTACCATGATTGCGATTCAGAAACCCCGCCGAGATAGATTGAGCCGGCGGTAGCGAGGAAGAGAACACCGACGAGTAGCAGATAGAGTTCCCGACGGAACCGTATCGAGTTGACTTCGATCACGGTTCTGTTCTGCTCGATAACGCTGGCGTACGAACCACAGACACACTTGATATGAACGTCAAAATCGAGTGATTGCTCCTTGTTCGAAACGTAGTAGCCTACGCTGTGGTGGATTCCAGCTCGGTAGCGACTGTTAAGATACGTCACCATCGCAGCGAGTAAACACACGACTCCGAGCAGAAACGCGATTCGCGTCCCCGAGGTCGTCTGTGTCAACTGGATCGTATCGGCGTTTACGACCAGTGAGAGAACCGAGAACACCAAGCCGATCAGAATCCCGATCAGTCGGGTTAGGTGCTCAGCCTTGGTATCGATCCCTTCGATAGTGTCGATCTGTGTTTGGATCTGATTTTCGAGCCGGTCTGCAGTATCACGATACGGGTCATCTACCCTGTTGGAACCATCGCCGTGCTTGATGCTCTGCGGGCTACGACAGGGTTGGGGCGTATATCTCGACGAGGGCCGCGTCCGACTGTTCACTCTGCTGTCAGCGTGGCTCGTTTTAATTTAAAAAGATACGGCTGAGATCGCTCGAAAGAAGCATCCTGTGTCGTTAATCCCGATAGCACGACAGTAAGACCCGCGATCCGGTCGATTCCAGCGATATGTGCGGCACCGCAACATCTACAGCCACCAACAGCCTACAAGCTCTACTCCACGCTGTAGTTCCCGATAGTATGACACACGCTCTGAGGATTGTTGCTTTGGTCTGTCTCAGCATGCTGCTACTGATCGGTGCAACCGGCACCGCCGTATCAGGTGCTTCTGCTGAGGAGATCAACCCGCAACCACCCACGATAGATCATCTCTCAGCATCCTCAGCCGACGCCCTCCAAACGGCCAGCGACCGGCCGCCTGCAGATGAGGGTCTCCAATCGGTTCCCGAATCACGGACAGTCACGCCCTCGATCATCGGGCCCCGGCCGGCGACGAATACGACCGCCGCGCTGGAATTACTCCGCGTCAACGAGGTGTGGACTGACTTTGACACCCGGGGCGAAAACACAACGGTCGCCGTTCTTGATTCCGGTGTCGCTATCGACGCCCACCAGTCACTCACACTGGCCGACGACGGCTGGAAGGATTTCGTCAGCAACCGGAGTGACCCCATCGACAACCGAAACCACGGCACGATCACCTCGGGCGTGGTCGTCGGCAACGAAACACCGGACGGGACACACTTCGGGGTCGCACCCAACGCAACCCTGCTCCACGGGAAGGTGATCGACGGCGACGGCACCGCCCGAACCACCAACGTCCTCCAGGGTGTCGAGTGGGCGATCTCACACCCCCAACAGCCCGATGTGATCCTGATCAACGTCGGCCACAAACGGGTCTACTACGATCGATACATCGAGGCGATCGAACGGGCCCGCGCGGCGGGGATCTACGTTGTCGTCCCCGCCGGCAACGAGGGCGACGGCGGCATCACCTCGCCGGGCAGCGTCTACAGCGCGCTGTCGGTCGGTGCGACCAACGCCACCGGGGCTGTCGAGGACTACTCAGTCGGCAACATCATCTCTACTCGCGCCCGCTGGGGAGCGCGGCCGATCTACGAGTACGACTGGCCGGAATCGTACGTCGTGCCGACCGTTGTCGCCCCGGCGACGACCATCTCAACAACCGCCGACGGTGGGTTCCGGCACACATCAGGAACCAGTTTTGCGGCACCGCACGCCGCGGGTGTTGTCGCGCTCATGCAGGCCGCCAGTGACCGCCAGCTCACACCGGCCGAGATCGACCGCGCGCTCTTAGAGACCGCTCGCTATCCGGGCCAAACACCGCCGGACACACGGTACGGCTACGGTGTCATCGACGGCTACGACGCAGTGGCAGCGGTCGCTGACCGCCCGCCGTACTTCGCGGTCACGAGACTCACCCACGATGGCCCGACTGAGCACCGCCTCGGCCGAAACGAGCCGGTTTCCTTCGAGGCGACGATCAAAAACGTCGGCAACGTCACCGACAGCCAGCTCGTGATCATCTCTGTGGATGGTGATCGGGTTGGCTCCCGGCGTGTGACGCTCAACGGAACCATCACCACAACGATCCGGGGCACACGTGGGATCGCCTGTGCCGCGCCTCGAACGTCCTCGATCACGGTCACGACAGCCAATACCAGCCTCTCAATCCCGGTCGATGTCTGTCGCAACTGATCGCAGCCACGCAGCGATGCCGGTTTATTTTCCGAGCGGTGAGGGTGATCTGTGAGTCCGGTTTCGCGTCGTGAGATGGTGGGGACACTCGCCGCCGGGGTGGCGACCGCGCTTGGCGGCTGTGCGGCGAGTGAAACAGCACCAGCCTCGGAGCCGACATACATCGCCTCGCTCAGCACCGAACGACGCGCCAACCCCCGCGTTGTCGACCTCCTCATCGAACTTGTCGAGAATCACGGCGCGACGCGGCTGGTCGTCGTCACCGAGTCGGGTACCAGCGTCTTTCAGACCCAACTCCGTCCGGAGCAACGGTTTGTCCGCGTGCCGCTGGAGGATGGGGTCGATGCCATCCTCCACCCGATCGCGGCCGTCGAATCGCTTGACCACGAGATCGTGCTCTACGACGGGGAGACGGAGCTAACACGCCGGCCGTGGCAGCCAACGATCGATATCGACTACGAACTCAGCTTGCAAAACAACAGCAGCGTCGACATCGTCAACAGCATCCAGCTCACACTCCAGAACAACAGCGACATTCGCATGCGTCCGTTGCGAGCGTACATCGCCAATGGGTTTCTTACAGCAGCCCATGAGGTCGAGCAGATCGGCCAGATCACGCCGACGACACCAACCTGGGCGGCGGGCTGGGAGCGAACGTATCTGATCGTCGCCGATCAACCGACCGTCGGCTCGAATCTGCTTTCCCCACCCGGCAGGGAGTGTTTTACCGAGCCGAAAACGGTTGAGTTGGTCATCGAGTACGAACAACCGATCACGGATCGGCTCTCGATCGCACTGGCACTCGCCGGCGACCCTCGATTAGCCGATGGCCAGACCGGCAACCGCAGTGTGTACTGTAGTCAGCCCACGATCGAATCGTGGGAGCGTGTTGAGCGAGAGGTCTCTGTCTGAAAATCGACCTCTCCCAGATCTCAAGGTAGCCTCGATATAGAAATATCTTTCCCAAAATCGCATTTATTATCTAACTATGGTAGTATATTCTGAGGCCCTTCGTCGGAGCGTCGGATATACGGGAAATCAACCTTCGTATACCGAAACTACAGAGCCGTCATTGAGTATCGCTAGTTGTCCAATCTGTCATAACGGCCCAATGGCTGACACGTAGTATTGAGTGAAAGCGGGTGAATCAGGTGA